>NZ_SGPD01000029.1:0-12028 GCF_004208935.1 Pseudoalteromonas sp. CO109Y | reverse complement strand
TGGCGGAGTGGACGGGACTCGAACCCGCGACCCCCGGCGTGACAGGCCGGTATTCTAACCAACTGAACTACCACTCCAGCGCATACTTACAAATTGTCGAAAATTGGCGGAGTGGACGGGACTCGAACCCGCGACCCCCGGCGTGACAGGCCGGTATTCTAACCAACTGAACTACCACTCCACATTTTCGTTGCTGACTGAGTCTCCCCTGACAGCGGCGTGAATAATACGAATCACCCTCTGGTTCGTCAAGGGGTTTTTTGTATTTTTACAGGTTTTTTAGTCATCTGACATCGAAAGGTTTAAAATTTCACCTGATTTGTCATTTTTTGAGCCATTTTTGCCAACTTCATTTTCATTCGTTGCTTGCTCATCATTTTCGGTTTGATTTTTTTTCTTTAAAAACGGTAAAGAAATTTTAAATTTCAGCGGTTTCTTCTGAACAAAAATTCTAATTGCCAGCCAACCTAATAAAAGGACGGTTAAATTTCCAACAACAATTAAGGTCACCATGAGCATGGTGGACGCTTTTTGTTCTTCTTCAAGAATTCGTTGTTGCTCTGCTTGCGCTTCTAAATCAATTTCTGGGCGAACAATTTCTGGTACAGCTTCAATGGGTCGTTCAATTTCAAATTTATAAGTCGGTAACGTTGCCATAAATTCACGGTCATTTATGTTGCTACCAAATACAGAGAGCTCAACACTGTATCGTCCCCAATCATAATTTTTAATTGCAAGCTCTCGTGTTTGTGATTTATCAGCATCTAAAGAGAACATTTGCTCTTCATTATTGGGGTAATATATTTTTCCTTGAATAAGCACAGTTTCTGGTTTGACGATTTCAGGATTTAAGGTGATTGTTAAAATGTGGTCATCTTCATCTTGCTCAGCAAGTGCTACTTCATAATCAAAAGGCGGCTCATGCACCACAATTGGTTTTTGCACCACGGTACGCTTTAATATAGGCGTTTCAATATATAGCTCTGGTTGCCACTCTCCTGCCGGAAAGACCAGTTTAAACTCACCGGTAAACACACCATCAAGCGGACGCTCATCAAAACCACGGCCATCATCTCTAAACTCAGTGACACTTTGCGTACCGGCACCAAAGTTTGAGTAATCACTATTATTAGTACTGACAAAATCAACGTGCAAACTTATCACATCGCGAAACTGAACAACTTCTATTGGTTCACCATCATTTAATACGCGGCCAGTCAGCTTTACTGTTTCACCACGAAACAGCATAGGCGGAAGTGGATCAACATTAAGCTCTATTTCACCCAGCACCATAATACGGCTATCTGGCAAGATGCTGCCGACCACTTGCCAAGGGCCAGGCATAGGGTTGCTAATGGTGATCAGGTCGTAGCTCAGTTCATCATGCCAGTCGAGGTCATCATTGTTTACTGAGTCAGTAGCGTAATACTTAGTGCCGTCAGGGCGTACTAAAACAACGGCAGGAGCACCGCGTTTACGAAAGAAGAGTAAGGTTACTTTATCGACTTTATGGTCAATACGAAAACGGTTCTCTAGCAGGGGAATTTCATTTTGCACCCCATCACGTTCTAATGGGGTTATTTTATCTTGCTCGTTGGCAAATCCCGCTAAGGGAATTAAACACACTAATCCTGCTAGTAGTCGTTTTCTCATTTTATTACCTTATTCTGCACGCCATAGGCATTGGCCACCCTTTGCAACCAAGTCTAAACGCTCTTCGTGAGCGGCATGCTCTTGTTCTGTTGCTCTTAATACCACAAGCGGTGCTCTATCAGCACTTAGTCGGCGAATACCACCAGCTTGTTGGGTTGAGCCTTCATCTTTATTTTGATTAAGATTCAGTTTTACTTGCCCACCCGTCATCGACAGGTAAACATCGGCTAAGATCTCAGAATCCAGTAAAGCGCCGTGTAACGTACGCTTTGAGTTATCAATATCGTAACGACGGCAAAGTGCATCAAGGTTATTCTTTTGACCTGGGTGCAAGTCACGCGCCATTTTTAAAGTATCAAGTACAGTACATACATCGGCAGTATTCGGAAAACCTTGATTTAACAATGCAAACTCATTATCCATGTGGCCGATATCGAACGCTGCGTTATGAATAACAAGCTCAGCGCCACGAATATACTCTAAAAACTCATGGGCAATTTGGTGGTACAGGGGTTTATCACGCAAAAATTCATTGGTGATACCGTGAACGTCTATTGCTTCTTCTTCTATTTCACGTTGTGGATTGATATACACATGAAAGTTGTTGCCAGTAAGACGGCGATTTACAAGTTCAACACAACCGATTTCAATAATGCGGTGGCCTTGCTTTGGGTCAATACCCGTGGTTTCTGTATCTAAAACTATTTGTCTATGTGCCATATCGTCTTAAGCCTGACTCTGGTATCTTTCTATATTCACTTTATTGTACACAATATCAAGGTAAAACAGTGCAGAAAACCGTAGAGATTTACACCGATGGATCATGTTTAGGAAATCCAGGGCCTGGAGGGTATGGCATCGTGATGCGATACAACGGCCACGAAAAGCAGTTAAGTCAAGGCTACACCCTAACAACAAATAATCGGATGGAAATGCTCGCAGCTATCGTTGCACTAGAAACCCTCACCCGCTCTTGTCACGTCATTCTGACGACCGATAGCCAATATGTGAAACAAGGCATTGAGTCATGGGTTGAAAATTGGAAAAAGCGCGGCTGGAAAACCGCTGCTAAAAAACCAGTTAAGAATGTCGATTTATGGAAACGACTCGATGCTGCCTGCCAACAACACGAGGTAGAGTGGCGTTGGGTAAAAGGCCATAGCGGCAATAAATACAATGAGATTGTTGACGATCTAGCCCGCGAAGCAGCTGGCAGCGATCAATTACTTGAAGACACAGGTTACGACGGTAATTAAAAGTACCTTGAAATAAACTTGGCGCAGGTCGTTTTATATTTTTGTTATATGTTATAAGATTTGGCTATAACGAAATATAAAGGATTCATTATGGCTCTGCGCATTCACTCTTTTTTTCATCAACAAAGTGCCACTCTCTGTTACTTAGTCAGTTGCGAAAGCACTAAACAGTGCTTGCTGATTGATGCGCCAGCTGATTTTGATATGCCAAGTGGTGAATTAAGTTTTACCACCGCCAATGAGATCATCAGCTATATAAAGACTGAGCAGCTGACACTACAATGGCTCCTTGAAACTCATGCCCATGCTGACCATATCACCGCAGCAAGTTACATAAAGCAGCAATTACAAGACACACACCCTTGTAAACTCGGCACGGGTGAAGGGATCACACAAGTGCAAAAACACTTTAGCCAACTTTATAATCTTGATATGCCATGTAATGGTGAACCTTTTGATGCTTTATTTGCTGATAAAGCACAATTTCAGTTAGGTGATTACACAGTAGATGTGATTGCCACACCGGGCCATACCCCTGACAGCGTGTGTTTTCACATTGATGGCAATGTATTTGTTGGTGACACCTTCTTTATGCCAGACAGTGGCACAGCCCGCTGTGATTTCCCAGGAGGCAGTGCCGGTGAGTTATATGACTCACTACAGCGAATTTTAGCGTTTCCTGACGATACCGTACTTTGGATGTGTCATGACTATCAACCAGATGGCCGCCCTCTTGCGAACAAAACCACAGTGAAAGAGCAGCGTGAGCAAAACATTCATTTAATAGGGGATAAACAAAGCTTTATTGCGACTCGGGAAGGCCGTGATGCAACCTTGGCTGTACCAAAGCTGTTGCACCCTTCTATTCAATTAAATATTCGTGCAGGCCAGTACCCAAGCAAAACGGATACTCAACAACACTATTTAGCTATCCCGCTCACAGTGCTGCTTTGATGTTTGCCTGAGCCCTGCTCCTTTTACCGGCGAAAATTGCGGCCTTGCATGCCATTTAGGTTTAATTGGTGTAAGCGGGGCCACACGTTTTCGAGCCACCAGCATATACACACTGCCCATTGGCTTTAAATATTGTTGACCAAAACTGCGCCACGCAGCAAAACGCGACAAACGGTTGCCTCTTGCAAGCGATGAATGAATAAATCGCTCGTCCGAAATAATCTCAAAGCCTAATAGATTCAACCAGTCTTTTACTCGTGATGGCGTAAAAAAGCGCCCTGTCCAAGGTAACTTTTGGCGACTAAAAGGTAAAAGCTGCGCCAAGCCACACAAGCTAAACGGGTTAAAGCCCGTGATCACCAGATAACCACCGGGAATTAAAGTACGATGTGCTTCGCGTAAGATGTGGTGTGGATCAGAATGATATTCTAAGCAATGCGATAATATGCAAGCATCAACACTGTGCTCATAAAAAGGTAACTCGTCTACATCAGCAATAACACCAGTAAATAGCCCCTGCTCAGCTACGCAAACTTGATGCTTTATAGGGCTTTCACTGGTTGCCAGCTCTCCACTTAAATTACCAAGTTTTAGCATGTGATAGCCAAACATGCGTGGCAACCATGGTGTTAGCTTACGTTCAATTTCAGCACGTAAATAGTCACCATGAGGGAACTGCTGCCAAGTGTATGGCTTAGGACCTTCTTGAAAACTAAGGGCTGGTTTCATTTTCTGAGCTCGTTATACTGTGTGTTAACTGTCACTTTATAGAGCAATTAAACATGGTGCAAGTTAAAGCAATTAAAGCCTTTTCTGATAATTACATCTGGTGCATCAGCAATGAAGCTGAGCAAACAGTCTGGGTCGTCGACCCCGGTCAAGCAGAGCCTGTTTTACACTATCTAAGCGAGCATAACTTAACACTTAGCGGTATTTTGATTACTCACCACCATTATGACCATACCGATGGCGTGGCTGCACTGGTTAAGGAATTTCGTGATATTCCGGTTTATGGGCCAAGACATAGCCCTTTTAAAGGTATTACTCATGGCTTATCAGAAGCGGATAAAGTCACTGTTTATGATTACACCTTTACCGTGCTTGCGACACCTGGTCATACCCTAGACCATGTTTGTTACATTAATGACGAATTAAGTTTTACTGGCGACACCTTATTTAGTGCTGGCTGCGGACGATTATTTGAAGGCAGCGCAGAACAAATGTGGCACTCGTTATGTAAGCTAAGAGCCCTGCCAGATGAGTGTAAAATCTACTGCACCCATGAATACACGCAAGCCAACTTAGCCTTCGCAAAAGCCGTTGAACCAAACAATGAGTACTTACTCAGCTACAGTGATGAAGTTGATACTCTGCGCGCCAAAGACGAAATAAGCTTGCCAACCCAGTTAGGCGTGGAAAAACAAATAAATCCATTTTTACGTAGCAATATAGCAACAATCACTGATGAGCTGCCTGATGAGCTAAAAATTAATTTGGATCTGAATGAACCTTGGCAACGCTTTGCAGGTCTCAGAGCCTGGAAAGATAACTTTTAAAAAAACGTAAACGCCGGTAGTTACAATTTTGTATATTTAGATCAGCATCTTGCAATAATAAGCTGACATAAACTGGTCATAAAGTGGCAATATGTTCTCAGAGCAGGTAATATTCGCCGAGTTTTTTTACCTGATGTATGGGTATATATGTATAAGTCTCCTTTAGTTTTATCACTTGCGCTGATTTTAAGTGGCTGTCAATTAACAGCTTCTGATTCAGCAAGTACAGATGTTGCGAGCAATAATGTTGAGCAACAATTAGACGGCGCAAGTCCGAGCGATATCAATGATGCATTGATGATCAACGCTCAATATCAACAATTAACCGATATTGATGAGCCGCCTCCTGTATTTGATGATGTATGGGAACGTATTCGTTATCAGCTTTCGATTGATGTGCCACAAAACCGCCCAGTTGTTGCTGAGCGTAACTATTATGCACGTCATCAGGCCTATTTAGATCGTATCTCTAAACGCGCTGAGCCTTACCTATACTTTATTGTAGAAGAAGTCGAAAAGCGTCAAATGCCAATCGAAATTGCGCTTTTACCTATTGTAGAAAGTGCGTTTGACCCATTTGGTTATTCACATCGCAGTGCTTCTGGCATCTGGCAATTTATGCCACAAACCGGTGAGCGTTTCGATTTAAAACAAAACTGGTGGTATGACGGTCGCCGTGACATTGTACAATCGACCCGTGCAGCGCTAGATTACTTATCATATTTACACAAAACCTTAGAAGGCGATTGGCTAAATGCCATTGCAGCCTATAACTCAGGTGAAGGTCGTTTACTGCGTGCCATTAAAAAGAACCGTAAAAAGCATTTACCAACGGATTTTTGGTCACTTGATTTACCAAGAGAGACCACAGCCTACGTACCTAAGCTGTTAGCGCTGTCTGATCTAGTAAAGCGTAGTGACGAATTTGGTGTTAAGTGGCAACCAATCATTAATGCTCAAGTCGTTGAAGCAGTTAATGTAGGGAGCCAAATTGACTTAGCACTTGCCGCTGACATGGCAGGTATTAGCTTAACAGAGCTTTATCGTTTGAACCCTGGTTTCAATCGCTGGGCGACGGATCCAAATGGCCCGCACTTTTTATTATTACCGTCTGATAAAGTTGAAGCGTTTACTGACAAGTTAGCTAAAACAGAGCAAAAAGACCGCCTACGCTGGCAGCAATATGTGGTAGCACGCGGTGACAGTTTATCTGTGATTGCGAAGAAGTTTTCGACAAGCACAAATGCGATTAAAACCCTGAATAAGCTTTCATCGAATACAATTCGTGTTGGTCAGCAATTGCTTGTGCCACTAAGCGATGGTGAGATTAATAGCCAGCATTTACCAAAATCAGTACGTATGGCGGCTAATAAAGCAACACGTAAAAAGCTAAGCCATAAAGTGGCCAGTGGCGATACACTGTGGGATATCAGCCGTGAGTACGATGTGACCATAGCTGAACTTGCAACATGGAATAAGCTGAAAAAAGACGCTGTACTGCGTGTTGGTCAAAAGCTAACTGTCTATAAGCAAGAAAAATCACAACTTGCTGCTACACAAATCAAAGAGCGTACCATTACCTATAAAGTTCGTCGTGGTGACTCGTTAGCGCGCATTGCTGCTAAGTTTAATGTGTCTGTAGAAGATATTATTAAATGGAACTCATTAGCTGGGCAAAAATACATTCAACCTGGGCAAAAGCTTAAATTAAAGGTTGATGTTCGAAGCGCTTAATTGCTTCATCTAATATCAAAAAAAGAGCGCCTAATGGCGCTCTTTGTCTCTCTCATTTAGTATTTATGCTTCAAAGCCCATAAGTGTAATAATTCATTGGCAATGGTCGCTGCGGCAATCGCCGTTAATTCACTTTGGTCATAGGATGGCGACACTTCAACCACATCCATACCGACCATATTAATGCCTTTCAATGCACGAAGTACTTTGAGTACTTTATCGCTGGTTAAGCCACCACATACTGGGGTGCCTGTCCCTGGAGCGAATGCTGGATCAAGGCAGTCAATATCAAAGGTTAGATACACTGGTAAGTCACCCACACGTGCTTTGATTTGCTCTGCGATATCTTGCGCTGGCAAATCATTGGCTGCCATTGCATCAATCACCGCAAACTCATGCTTATTCTGATCAAAATCAGTACGAATACCAATTTGAATACTGTGATCAACATCAATAAGCCCTTCCATCGGCGCATGATAAAACATGGTGCCGTGATCATAACGCGAACCATTGCTGTAAGTATCTGTGTGGGCATCAAAATGCACTAATGCCATTTTACCGTGTTGCTTAGCATGGGCACGCAGTAGCGGCAAAGTCACAAAGTGGTCGCCACCTAAACCTAATAATGTTTTACCTTGGCGAAGAATTTGCTCAGCCGCTAACTCTAACTGCGCGGTAAAATATTCTGGGTCGCCTACTGGGTAAGTAAAATCACCCGCATCAGCTAATTTTAAACGCTCAAACAACGGAAACGTCCACGGGTACTTGGTTTCTTCCCATGCCAGGTGCACTGAGGCACGACGAATTGCGTCAGGGCCTAAACGTGCACCTGGGCGACCTGAGGTCGCCAAATCAAATGGTAGACCTAACACCACTACATCGGCATCGATTGCAGTGATGTTTTGCACCATCGGCTGACGTAAAAACGTCATGCCGTTTGAGTACAATGAATGATCTGTGTGGTCAAACAATGTCGACATTGCTTATAACTCTTCTAAATAAGTGTAACCATTTAAGCCAGTTTGCAGCTCATCTAAAACGCTTTGCTGCTCAGTTTCTGGCAATTTAGCTGCCACCAGCTGGGCGTAAGATTGCTGGAAGCTTTCTACATCTAAATGTACGTAACGCATCATGTCTGCAACGGTATCACCTTCGTTAACTTCAGTGATTTGCGCCTGACCTCGCTCATCCATTTTTATAATTGCACTGTGTGTGTCGCCAAATAAGTTGTGCATATCACCTAAAATCTCCTGATAAGCACCCACTAAGAAAAAGCCCATTAAGTAAGGTTTTTCTTCGCTAAATGCTGGCACAGGCAATGTACTTTCAATACCTTGACCGTCTACATAATGCTCCATAGCACCATCTGAGTCGCAGGTAATATCAAGTAACACAGCGCGTTTTTGTGGTGCTTCTGTTAAACCACTTAATGGTAAAACCGGAAACACTTGGTCAATACCCCACGCATCCGGTAATGACTGGAACAATGAAAAGTTCACAAAAAACTTATCTGCTAAACGCGCATTTAATTCATCAATAATCGGGCGATGAAAACGGTTTTTGTTATCCATATGTTTGTTAAGTTCATAACATACACGTAAGTTAACTTGCTCCGCCCATGCTCGCTCTGTTAAATCTAACAAACCAAGTGCAAATTGATTATGTGCTTCGGCTAAATCGCCTTGGCTATCATGATAAATTTCGATTAATGCACGGTCGTCATTGTCATCACTTAACTGTTGCCATGATGTCCACATGTTTTTTAATAAAAGTGGTGCATCAGCGGCTGGCGCTTGAATGTCTTCTGGTACATAGCTTTCGGTGCCGATAACATTCGAGATCAATACAGCATGGTGCGCTGTTAACGCACGACCTGACTCAGAAATAATGCGCGGCATTGGCTGCTCATATAACTTACAGGTATCACCAATGGTGTATACGATGTTATTAGCGTATTCACTTAGGCTGTAGTTCATTGAGTTATGTGACTGGCTACGAGTACCGTCATAATCTACCGCTAAACCGCCACCCACATCTAAGCAATCAATTTGTGCACCTAACTTGCGTAACTCACAGTAAAAACGCGCAGCTTCACTCACACCTAAGCGAACATCGCGGATGTTTGCCATTTGCGAGCCAAGGTGAAAGTGTACAAGTTGGATCAGATCGAGTTGATCAGACGCTTTTAAGCGATTAACCACACTGAGTACTTGCGATGCCGACAAACCAAATTTTGATTTTTCGCCACCACTTGCTTGCCACTTGCCCTTACCTTGCGACGCTAAACGCACGCGAATACCAATACGCGGCTTTACGTTTAACTCTTTAGCTTGGCTAAGCACCATGTCTAGCTCAGACAGTTTTTCAAGAACAATGTAAACCTTGTGACCTAGCTTTTCACCAATCAGTGCTAAACGAATGTACTCTTGGTCTTTGTAGCCATTACACACAATGACAGCACTGGTTTTTTCGGCCATCGCTAATACAGTTAATAGCTCAGGTTTACTGCCCGCTTCTAAGCCCAATTGTTTCTTTTCAATATCAGCTTGGCTTGCAACAATTTCTTCAACAACTTCACGCTGTTGGTTTACTTTAATTGGGTAAACAAGCAAATAGTCTTTCGGGTAACCATAATTTTCAATCGCCGTGTTAAATGCCTGACATAAGCTATGTACACGATGATGTAAAATTTGTGGAAAACGAACCAACGCAGGCAAGCTTAAGCCTTTATCTTGTAACTGCTGTGCGATATCGATTAGTGCAATGGTTTGCTCTGGGGCATGGGCCTTTGGCGCAACATACACATCACCTTGATCATTAATACCAAAGAAACCTTGGCTCCAATGACGAACATTGTAACTCGTGCGAGCTTGTTCTAGTGATGTTGTCTCTTTCATCTATCTTTCTCTTTTATTTTAGTAGTGCCGAATTCGGCAAGGGTTGTTGCCGCGCATTAAAAGAAAAATAGTGATTCAAGTCCAACAAGAATTTTTACTCGTAACGAGTGATTTTTGATGTGAAAAACTAATCGATAAACTCCCAATATTATTAGGGTTTAATTTGGTTGTTAGATTTTAAAATTCCTTTAGATGGACAGGCACTCAATATGGCAAATGAGCAATTATAAAGGACAGTCACTGTAAATGCATTTCAGAGGACAGGCACTACTTTTGTGATGCCATCAGCTTTTGAAGAGTTTGACCCTAGTTGCCTCCACGCTTCATATTGCTCATTTTCATGCCACGTAATACCTATGTACTCTTGCCAATTCTCGAAGTCTTTGGTGCGATACTTTTCAACCCCACAGCCACCAGCGCCAAAAGCAGTGCGGCAAATTTTTACAGTCAGATAAGTACCATCAAAATTCAATTGTGATTGTTTATCAGTGCAAACACTTAGAGGACGAGTGGGAAATATGAGAATTACTTTTGTTTTTATGGTGCCATCATGATTGAAGACACCTGTGAGGGAATGACATGAGTTTAAGTAGAACCTGTGGGCACCAATAGTAAGGTCTGGTAGCTTATTTTGAGTAAAATTATATAGCTTCGGTTTCTCACCGCAAGCAGCCACCAGTGAAACCATAGTAAAGCACATGATTTTTAAGGAGTATTTATAAATTAAGGTGACCTCACTAAAACATGGCTAACACTTAAATTACTGGTTTAGCCCTAACTCCATAAATAAACTTTGTGGATTTTCACTGTAGTTACCAAACGGACCACAACGATTGAAACCTAAGTTTTCGTATAGGCTAATAGATTCTGTTTGCTTAGGACCTGTTTCTAATCGAATTAGTGGAATTTGCTGCTCACCAGCGTGATGCAATAATATTTGCATAATTCGACGTGATAAACCTTTACCACGGTAACTTGGTTTTACATATAACCGGCGGATTTCACCATATGGAGGGTTACCTTCTTGCATCACGATTGCGCCACATGCAACGATACCATCTTCATTTTTTAAGCCTATAGCATAAACATTAGGCTCAGCTAACTCTTCAAGACTTAGAGATTGGGCGGTAGCAACAGGGTATAATGAGTTTATGAGTCGGTCTATATCAGAAAACACGTTAACTACTTCAGGATCATGTGGATTTAAATCGACTAACTGCATAAAACTCCCATTTTTATATGTCGGTTTTGTTAATGATGTTAACAATAATATCGGATATTAGTCTGATCCTCTACTCTTGTTTTCAATATTCATTTTTATAGGTACTGTTCAGACCGCCATACTATCGCTTAGTTCAACGGTATGTAACTGAAAAAACGCCCAGTTGATAAAAATTAAAGTCCAACCTACACCACCCTATTTAGGATTAATGCTTTCTGCTGACAAATTTTAACAAGACAGTCACTTAAAAATAAAAGCCTTAGAGTTGAAATGAAATTCATCTTAGTTTCAGTTGAAAATGACTTCGCAGAACCACTTATTTAGAAAGTACTGATTTATTCTTAAATTTTGGGACCTATTTCAATATGTATGAGAACCTCTAGACATACTAAAGCGGTGAACTTAAATCCTCCTTACAAAAATCACATAGAAATTAGCTAGCAAACAATAATCGACTATTAGTACAGTTACTTCGTCGCCTGCGAGCAGTTTTACTACAATAATTTTCAATTGCACCTACTCGACCTACAGCTCCATGAAATAAGTTTTCAAAGTGGGTTGTTAGTGTTAACCATTTTTCCGGTTCGAAATTCAGCCTTTCAAGAATAGGAGGTAAATGATGTTCTATAAATCCGGGCTTATTAGTACAAATACAACGCCCAGTTTGCTCTACCAGTAGCAGGTATGACTTTAACTCAAAAGGTATTCCCTTTGATTTATACTTACTCATACCACCAATAAAACGAGCTAGTACCT
>NZ_SGPD01000031.1:0-13328 GCF_004208935.1 Pseudoalteromonas sp. CO109Y | reverse complement strand
GCTGCCCGCCGTGTCAGTGGATGCGCATTATAGGGATGCGAAGAATTAACGCAAGCACTTTTTGAAGGTTTTTTTGAATATTTTCAAATTAATCAGATACCCACCAAGCGCAAACAAGTTACCCACAAACAACTGTGGATAACTGATGTTTTTTAGCAGAATAACTAAACTCTCCTCGCTTGTTATGGTAACTTGCGCCGCAGATTTTCCACTCGCTCACAAGGCAAGAAAAATGACAGACATTATAAATAGTATAAGTGGTCTCCTTTGGGGTCACATTCTGGTTTACCTTTTAATAGCTGCGGGGCTATTTTTCACTCTTCGACTTGGTTTTATTCAATTCACTCAATTCCCACATATGATCAAAGTGATGTTTCAGAGCCGCCAAGGTTCTGGCGATGGCATTTCTTCATTCCAAGCATTTTGTACTTCTCTAGCTGCGCGAGTTGGTACGGGTAATATGGCAGGTGTTGCCGTTGCACTTTATTTAGGCGGTGCCGGTGCAATTTTCTGGATGTGGCTTATTGCTTTAATAGGTATGGCGACAAGTTTTGCCGAGAGTACCCTTGCTCAAGCATATAAAACCGTCGATGAAGATGGCAACTTTCGTGGTGGCCCTGCTTATTATATGGAATATGGTTTGGGCAAACGTTGGATGGGTGTGATCTTTTCTCTTTGCCTTATTCTTGCTTTTGGATTGGTATTTAATGCTGTTCAATCAAACTCTATTGCTGCTGCATTTGATGTAGCGTTTGGTATTCCAAACTATGTTGTAGGTATCGGCTTAGTATTAGGGTCAGGTATTATTATTTTTGGTGGCTTAAAAACTATTTCACGTTTTGCAGAAATGGTTGTGCCATTTATGGCGCTGGCTTATTTGTTAGTTGCACTTTATGTGTGTGCCATGAACTACGATTTATTACCGAACGTATTTATGCATGTTATTAATAGTGCCTTTGGTATCGAGCAAGCGGGTGCGGGTGCAATAGGTTATGGTGTAATGCAGGCCATGATCCAGGGTATTAAGCGTGGCTTATTCTCTAATGAAGCTGGTATGGGTAGCGCTGCAAATGCTGCTGCAACGGCAACACCTAACCCACCGCACCCAGCCTCACAAGGTTATGTACAAATGCTCGGCGTATTTGTAGATACAATTATTATATGTACTGCAACTGCAGCCCTTATTTTATTATCACAACAGCTTATACCTGATTCAGGTGTGACAGGCATTGCGTTAACACAAGCAGCCCTTGAAGAACACGTTGGTAGTTGGGGTGCAATATTTGTTGCGATTGCAATTTTGTTTTTTGCATTTACCTCGATTGTTGCTAATTATTCTTATGCCGAAACCAATTTATTGTTCTTAGAGCATAACCATGCATCGGGTATGTTGATCTTCCGATTACTGGTACTTGGTATGGTGATGTTTGGTGCACTTGGTGAATTGCCACTAGTATGGACCCTTGCCGATGTTTCGATGGGTTTAATGGCTATTGTTAACGTAATCGCTTTATTTATGTTATCGGGCGTCGTTATTTGGCTCGCGAAGGACTACAACACACAACGTAAGGCAGGTAAATTACCTACTTTTGATCCTTCGCAAAACAAAAAGCTAGATCAAACCATTCCTAAAGGCGCATGGCGTAAATAATCTAGTTAAGTAAATTCTTATTTAGGGAGCGTTTGTGCTCCCTTTTTTGTATTTGCTAACTTTTCAAAAACAGACAATATGAATGTAATTTGTTGCTCGTTAAGCTTTGACTCAAGCTCAGTAACAAGCTGATCTTTAATTTGCGCTTTTAATGCTTGTTTTTGTTCTGCGGTTAGTAATGGCTGCGATTGTTGCTGATAAGATTGCACAGCAGTAAGCATATCCATCACCACGTCATTATCGAAATCGGTTAGCGCTGCTTTGGCATTACTAATGGCTTGTTCTGATTTATCGAAGACAGTCGATACTTTATCGACAAGCACGCTCACCTCATGAATTTTCAGTACGTCGTTAATGTTCGACATAATAATCGCAACAGGAATGAGTACTAATGAGATCGCTAGACAAAGCCCAAATACGGCGCCTACCCAAAACTGATTTAAGCCACGTTTAAATTGCTCCATTATCTTTCCTTGATCCTATTTATTGATTAAAACTTGAAACGCGTTAGCTGTTTTAAAAAGACTAAGGAAACTATAAAGCTATTTTGGCAATAAAAAAATAATTTGATGAGATTATAAAAAGAAATATAAATGAAATAGAGAAGAGGTATTTTATGTAAATGGTGCCCGGGGCCGGACTTGAACCGGCACGCTGTTACCAGCGAGGGATTTTAAATCCCTTGTGTCTACCAATTCCACCACCCGGGCATCGGGCCGCTCGTAAGAGCATGTGGAGTATTAAATGGAGGCGGAACCCGGAGTCGAACCGAGGTAGACGGATTTGCAATCCGCTGCATGGCCACTCTGCCATTCCGCCTTATCGCTTCCAAATAATTGGAGCGGCACACGAGGCTCGAACTCGTGACCTCAACCTTGGCAAGGTTGCGCTCTACCAACTGAGCTAGTGCCGCAAATTTGTTTCTGTCAGTATTTTGACCGTTGGTGCACAACCTTGAGGTTGCGATGATAACGTTCTGGCAACTGAACTAGTGCCGCAAATTTGTTTCTGTCAGTATTTTGTCCGTTGGTGCACAACCTTGAGGTTGCGATGATAACGTTCTGGCAACTGAACTAGTGCCGCAAATTTTTCTTTATCAAAATGGTGCCCGGGGCCGGACTTGAACCGGCACGCTGTTACCAGCGAGGGATTTTAAATCCCTTGTGTCTACCAATTCCACCACCCGGGCATCAGGTTTGCTATTTAAAGCAAGTGGACAAAGCTAATATGGAGCGGCACACGAGGCTCGAACTCGTGACCTCAACCTTGGCAAGGTTGCGCTCTACCAACTGAGCTAGTGCCGCATCATATTAACTCTAATATCATTTTTATAACCACATTTGGTGCTGTAGTTAACCACAAATGGTGCCCGGGGCCGGACTTGAACCGGCACGCTGTTACCAGCGAGGGATTTTAAATCCCTTGTGTCTACCAATTCCACCACCCGGGCATCGGGTTGCTCATAGAGCGCGTGGAGTGTTGAATGGAGGCGGAACCCGGAGTCGAACCGAGGTAGACGGATTTGCAATCCGCTGCATGGCCACTCTGCCATTCCGCCAAATTAGATAATTGGAGCGGCACACGAGGCTCGAACTCGTGACCTCAACCTTGGCAAGGTTGCGCTCTACCAACTGAGCTAGTGCCGCTTTCTTTATCTTGGGGGCTATGCCCTCTCAACACGGACGCATTCTACAGAGATTATTAAACGCGTCAATATAAAAAATGCTAGTTTTGAACTGTTTGCTTATTTTTTATCTAAAACGGTGTGTAATTAAACGTTTAGGATCAATTTTTGGTCAATTCTGACCATGCTGCCATTAAATACTGCAACATAGAACTAAGCGTTAAGAATGTTGCGACGTACAAAAGGCCATAACTTAAGTAGATCATCCATGTATCAAACTGCCAGATCAAACCAATAATGGCTAGCATTTGTGCCGCAGTTTTAAACTTGCCCATGTTTGATACAGCTACGTTGTCACGTTTACCCTGCTCTGCCATCCATTCGCGTAAGGCAGAGATAACAATTTCACGGCTAATAATCACTAATGCCGGAATAGTCATATACAAACTTTGATAGTGGCTTGATAAAGCAACCAGTGCTGCACACACCATTACTTTGTCAGCGACAGGATCTAAGAACGCACCAAAAGGCGTTGACTGATTTAAACGACGCGCTAGATAGCCATCAAGGATATCTGTGATTGACGCAAGCCAGAAAACAAACGCAGCTGCGAAAAATGCCCATGAGAAAGGCAAATAAAATATCACCAAAAAAATGGGGATAAGAAAAAGTCTAAAGGTTGTGAGTGTGTTTGGAATATTCCACATAACTACTTGGAGATGTCTTTTTTTACTATATTCGCACGAAGGCTACGCCTTGTCATGCAAATGATTAAATATCTTTTCAGCCATTTCAGGGCTGATCCCAGGAACTTGTTTTAATTGGTCTATATTAGCAGCTTTTACCCCTTGCATGCCCCCTAAATATTTTAATAATGCTTGTCGGCGCTTTTGTCCTACGCCGGTAATTTCTTCTAACAATGATTGTGTGCGTTGTTTTTGTCGTTTATTACGATGCCCTGCAATGGCAAAACGGTGCGACTCATCACGAATATGCTGAATTAAATGCAGCGCTGGTGCATCTGAATCAAGTGGTATTGTTTTACGTCCGCCATCAATTAATAGCGTTTCTAAACCTGGTTTCCGACTAGTACCTTTTGCAACACCCACCAGCAATGGCATTTTATTATGCGGCCAGTTTTCAAAATATTGCTCAGCACGAGATAATTGACCTTTACCACCATCGATGAAGATCACATCTGGAATTTTTTCTTCATCGACTACTTTGTTGTAGCGTTTATTAAGTGCAAATTCCATCGCAGCATAATCATCACCGCCGGTGATACCAGTCACATTAAATCGACGATATTCTTTATTATTAGGCCCTTGCGAATCAAACACCACACAACTTGCTACCGTGTTTTCACCCATTGTATGGCTGATATCAAAACATTCCATGCGATTAATATCATCGAGACGTAATGTTTCTTTTAATTGTGCGTAACGTTTGTTGATTGAATCCTGCGTGCTTTGCTTAACACTAATGCTGTTAAGTGCATTTTTATTAGCAAGTTTTAAATACTGTGCCCGCTCACCGCGATTAGCAACTTTTAGACTCACTTTACGTTCAGAGATTGCCGTAAGCGCTTCGCTTAATGGCTCACTTTCTTCAATACTAAACGGTAATATAATTTCTTTAGCAATACGCCCTGTTGCACCGGGAGCTAGATAATATTGTCCTAAAAAAGAAGTTAGAATTTCTTCTTCACCTGAGTCTTTTGGCACTTTAGGGAAATAAGTTTTACTGCCTAGCACTTTGTGGTCGCGGATCATTAATAAGTGAACCGCATTTAAACCATTTAAATGCGCAAAACCCACTACATCCATTTCGGCATGGTTACCTGAAATAGATTGCTGCTCCTGCATTTTTCGAAGCAACATGATTTGGTCACGCACTTTGGCCGCAAGCTCAAATTTAAGTTCTTTACTTGCTTGCTCCATTTTAGTAACTAAATCGGCAATGACTTCATGAGATTTGCCCAACAAAAACTTGCGAACAAAATCAACTTCTTGTTGATATTCTTCATCGGAGATTTTATTCACACACGGCGCTGAGCAGCGTTTTAACTGATATTGTAAACATGGACGGCTTCTAGCTCGGTAATACGCATCTTCACATTGGCGAACCGGAAAGATTTTTTGCATTAAACGCAAACTTTCAGATACCGCTCCCGCACTTGGGAATGGGCCAAAATATTCGCCTTTAATTTTTCGGCTACCACGATGAAAAGCAAGTCGCGGGTGCTTATGATCAGTTAAAAGAATATACGGATATGACTTATCATCTCGCAGCAAAATATTGTAACGAGGCTGATATTTTTTAATTAGGTTGTTTTCGAGTAATAAGGCTTCGGTTTCAGTGTTGGTCAGGGTGACTTCAATACCGCAAATATTACTTACTAATACACGCGTTTTGCTATCAGTCACATTGCTACGGAAGTAACTACTTACGCGCTTTTTTAGATTTTTAGCCTTACCAACATAGATAACTTGCCCTTCACTATCAAGCATTCGGTAGACACCGGGCTCACTTGATAGTGTTTTTAGAAAACGGGCTGGTTCGAAATCAGACATTGAGCAAATTAATGCGAGCTATCAATGTCGATCATTTTATGACGAATTGCTAAATGGGTAAGTTCAACATCCCCCCCTACATTTAGCTTTTCAAACATGCGATAGCGATAACTATTCACTGTTTTTGAACTTAGGTTCAAGCGATCCGCAATATCTTGCGCTTTCTCACCTTTAGTGATCATCAGCATGATTTGCAGCTCACGCTCAGACAAACTCTGGAATGGGTTTTCATCTGTGCGACCGCTTACCTGAGCAAGGGCAATTTGTTGTGCAATTTCAGGCGCAATATAACGTTGCCCTGCATTAACCGCACGAATGGCATTAACCATTTCATCAGAGCCGGCACCTTTTGTCAGATAACCATGAGCACCGATTTGCATTACTTTGCTTGGGAATGGATCTTCACAATGCACAGTAAGCACAATAATTTTTACATCAGGGCAATAACGACAGATTTTCTTTGTCGCTTCTAAACCGCCAATACCAGGCATATTCATGTCCATCAACACGATATCGGGTGAATGTTGACGGCAAAATTGCACCGCTTCTTCACCGGTTTTAGCTTCACCCACCACTTTAAAACCACGAACATCATCAAGTATACGTCTGATCCCTGTCCGTACAAGTTCATGGTCATCAACTAAAAGTACATTAATCAATGGAACACCCTCAAATAACCCAAATAGCTGCTTTCGCACAATTTAATGTGCCACATTAGCACAGAAAAAGTGAAACGATAAATCAAAATATCGTTTCACTAATTAATTTTAAGCTGAAGCTTTCTCGCTGAAACGATCAACCCATAGGGCAATGATACCATCACCTGTTACATTACAGGCAGTACCAAAGCTATCTTGTGCTAAATAAAGTGCAATCATTAATGCAACTGCACCTTCATTAAAACCAAGCATACTTGTTAAAAGACCCAATGCCGACATAACTGCCCCACCTGGTGCGCCAGGGGCAGCAATCATTACAACGCCTAGCATCATAATAAATGGCAACATACCAAATAACGATGGTACATCCATATTCGGTGATAAGAACATGACAGCCATTGCACATGTCACAATCGTAATTGTTGAGCCCGATAAATGGATAGTTGCGCATAAAGGCACTGTAAAGTTAGCAACATCTTCTTTTACGTTATTTGCTTTGCTTGAGCGAAGTGAAACTGGAATTGTTGCTGCACTCGACATTGTACCTAAAGCAGTAAAATAAGCGGGTAGCATATTTTTTACAAGCTCTAAAGGATTACGCTTTAGTAAAAGGCCTGTAGATACATATAAAACAGTAAGCCATAGCCAATGCATAATTAATGCAGCTAGCAAAACAATACCAAATGTTTGCAGCGTATCAACCACGGTGCCAGCAACTGTCATTTCCGCGAATACACCGGCAATGTAGAAAGGTAACGCAGGAATAATTACTTTTGCTAGTAAGCCATCAATCACATCACGGCCCTGATCAGATACTTTCTTTAACGTATCAAGCTGTAACTGGCTCATACCTATACCAAAAATGAATGCCGCAGCAAGTGCTGTCATTACACTCATTAGAGGTGGAATTTCTAAATCAATAAAGCTGCCAACTTCGGTAGCAACTTCTGCTTCAAACGTTAAACCGCCATCAAACAATGGGATCATAGCGCTGACAAGTAAAAACGCTAAGGTTCCAGCAATAACGGTTGAACCATATGCAAAGCCAACTGTTTTTCCTAACAAATGGCCTGACCCTTTTGGTAAACCAGCAATACCTGATGCGATAAAAAATAAAATAATTAACGGGATGGTAAAGGTGATCAACTGACCTATTATTTCTTTTACTGTGTAAAGGAGTTCAACACCTGTTAGTGGCACATATAAGCCCACTAAAATACCGGCAACAATACCAGCAATTAATTTTAGAATTAAATTCATAACGATCACTTCAATTTTTAGGTGGTAATCTTTTACCACGTTTTAGTTTACTTTTGTTATAAAACAGCCAAATTAACGTTTAACTGCGCAAATTACCACCACAGCTTGTTAGAATCTAATTTGAACGTAAATATATGCGCCCTGTCGCGTTGCATTTGTTAACAAAGTTGCAAATTAATAACATGCTCGCAATTTTGAATACCCGTATAGTGCTTATGTATAAATCAATGTTAAGTGCCGCTCTATTAAGCGTGCCTTTTACCAGCTTGGCCACCAGCCAACCTGTCACCCTTCCTTTTATTGCAGAACAGGCAATAATTGACGGCCAGCTCAATGAGCCAAGTTGGCAACGTGCCAAAAAAATTACCATAGACAACGTTACTTGGCCTTACGAAAACAGTAAAAGCCCAGTCACCACCCACGCTTATGTTTATGAAGATGGCGAAACACTTTTTATTGGCTTTGAAGCAAATGACCCAAACCCAGAACTTATTCGTGCTTTTTACCGTGACCGTGACGCAGCCTGGGATGATGACTTAGTCGGGCTAAAAATTGATTCATACAATAATTCTCAATTAGCCTATCAATTTTTTATTAACCCACTTGGCGTACAACAAGATTCAATAGAAAACGAACTGACTAAACATGAAAGCTCATCATGGGACGGTATTTGGGATAGCGTCGGTGTTATTCACGATAAAGGCTACACAGTTGAAGTTGCCATTCCATTACGCGTATTGAATTTTGACGACAGCGTAGCAAGTAAAACTATGGCGATGGAGTTTTTACGCTTTTTACCGCGCAGTGAACGGTTACGTATCTCAAATATGCAAATTGACCATGGTAACAACTGTTGGATTTGCCAAATGCCAAGTTACCAAGGCTTTGAACAAGCAAAGCAAGGCAATAACGTGGCGATTATTCCATCTGTGGTGCTTGGCAAAAATGAGACTCGTGATATTGATGGCGCACAAGTTGATGACTGGGAGTCAGAGAACAACACTGAAGCCAGCCTCGATGTTAAATGGGGGATCACCCCAGATATCACGCTAAATGCGACGATTAATCCTGATTTTTCTCAGGTTGAAGCGGATGTAGCACAATTGAGTGTGAACAATAATTTCAGTTTATTCTTCCCAGAAAAGCGTGCCTTCTTTTTAGATAACGCTGATTACTTTGCCTCAACACTTAACCTTATTCATACCCGTAATATCGCCCAGCCAGATTACGGCACGAAAATCACCGGAAGTAAAAATGGCCATACATTTGCCGGCTTCATTGCCAATGATACACAAACCAATGTGTTGATCCCGGGTAATTTAGGCTCATCGCTTGTCGCCCTTGACGAGAAAAGTGAAAACGGTGCCCTGCGTTATCGATACGATTTTGAATCAGGATTATCACTCGGTTCAACGGCAACACACAGACAAAGTGATGATTATAAAAACACGGTTTACAGTATTGATAGTAAATACAAACCAACAGTGAACGATGTTTTCTTAGTGCAAGTATTAAAGTCACAAACGCAATACAGCCAAGACTTTATCGACGAGTTATGTGATGGTGATAACTGCTCACAACCCGAGCAAGTAACCTGTGAATTAAATAGTGACTGCGACTATAACGAAGGCGTACTTCGTGTTTTAAGTAGAGAACAGCAATCCGGAACTGGCTACTACCTAAAGTATCAACACGACGAGAAGTACTGGCGTGCCTTCGCTGATTATAATTACCGTGATGCTGATTTAAGAGCTGACTTGGGCTTTATCTCACAAGTTGATTTTAAAAAGTTTACGACTGGTGGCGAATACCGCTGGTATGGCGATAAAGGCAATTGGTGGAATCGCGCTAACCTTTACGCCGATTGGGATATTACCCACAACGAAAATAACGAACTTCTTGAAAAAGAAGCACAAACTAGCTTTTCAGTCAGCGGCCCGTTACAGAGCTTTTTTGAGGTCTCTGTTGAACACCGTAACCGCACCGGCCTTCGCCACGATAAATCACGTTTAGATATCGACGGCAACACTGACTTGTTTAGCGAAAATGGCGTTGGCTTTTACAGTGACTTTAAACCAAAAGCTGGGGTATTTGCTTCTCTATATTTGTATACAGGTAATGCCGTTGATTTAGCGAATAACCGCGTTGGTGATAAGTTCCATATACGCCCTGTGCTGAATATGAACCTTGGTAAGCATTTTGAAGTGCGTTTACGTCATACTTATGAGCAGCTTGAAGCCGATGGCAGGGAAGTATTTACCGCCAACTTAAGTGATGTACGTTTTACTTACCAATTCAACGTGAATAGCTTTTTACGCCTTGCAGTCATTTATACCGATTTAGAACGCAACCAGGCTAATTACATTGATAATGTAGATAGCCAATATAAAAACCTAGCCACTCAGCTGTTGTATTCTTACAAGCTGAACCCGCAAACGGTATTCTTTGCTGGTTACTCGGATAATGGCTATCAAGATGATGAGCTATCATCAATTACTAAAGAGCAGCGTACGTTATTTGCCAAGTTTAGCTACGCTTGGTTGCTTTAAGACCCTATTAGCGCACCTTTTGGTGCGCGCCCTTCTTTTCCCACCTTATTACTAAATGCTATAAGCCTATTCGCTATATGTTATAGCCAAACTTTACTTTCGTTTTTATTTCACCACAGTAAAGTGTGACTATTACAGATCGCTAGCCTAAGCTAGTTGATCAACGATTGAATAAATTGCTTCCAAGGGAACACTATGTCTAACATTTTTGAAGATAATTCATTAACGATTGGTAATACACCAATTGTAAAGCTTAACCGCGTAACCTCAGGTAATGTATTTGCTAAAGTTGAATCACGTAACCCAAGCTTCAGTGTTAAATGCCGTATTGGCGCTTCAATGATCTGGGAAGCAGAAAAGTCAGGTGTATTAACCAAAGAAAAAGAGTTAATCGAGCCGACTTCAGGTAACACAGGTATCGCACTTGCGTTCGTAGCAGCTTCTCGTGGCTATAAGCTAACCCTTACTATGCCTAACACAATGAGCTTAGAGCGTCGTAAATTATTAAAAGCCTTAGGTGCTAACCTAGTATTGACTGATGGCGCTAAGGGTATGAATGGCGCGATTGAAAAAGCAAAAGAAATTCAAGCCAGTGAGCCTGAAAAATACATTCTTTTACAACAGTTCGAAAACCCAGCTAACCCGAAAATTCACTTTGAAACAACGGGCCCTGAAATCTATGAAGCAATGGACGGTAAAATTGATATCTTCGTAGCAGGTGTTGGTACTGGTGGTACTATTACGGGTGTTAGCCGTTACCTTAAATTAGAAAAAGGTTTAAATGTACAATCGGTTGCTGTTGAACCAACTAACTCTCCAGTTATTAGCCAAACATTAGCTGGTGAAGAAGTTAAACCAGGCCCTCATAAAATCCAAGGTATCGGTGCAGGCTTCATTCCTGGCAACCTTGATTTAGAAGTTGTAGACGCTGCAGAGCAAGTATCAAATGAAGATGCGATTGCTATGGCTCATGAACTGATGAAAAACGAAGGTATTTTAGTGGGTATTTCTTCTGGTGCAGCAGTAGTTGCGGCAAAACGCCTTGCTGAAAAACCAGAGAACGCAGACAAGAACATTGTGGTAATTTTACCAAGTGCGACTGAGCGTTACTTATCTAGCCCATTATTTGCTGAAGAGTTCAGCGATAAAGAGCTAGTTCAGTAACCACTAAGAATCACTTAGTTGTTAAAAAAGGATGCAGACATGCGTCCTTTTTTATTACCTAAAATAAATAAAACCAATAATTTTACCGAGTTAACTTTACATCATGCTCATTTAGTCACACACTTAATTTTAAGTTCACTCGAAAAACTACAACAATGAAAAATATACTTTTAACTTTTATCCTTCTAAGTAGCAGCATTCTTTTCGGTTGCGGTTCTGAAGACGCACCAAAGGGCGAAAAAAATACCCCTGGTAATGTAGCGACTCTCTATTTTGATGCTTTATACAACCAAAACGATTTAAATCTTGCGATGGAATATGCCACGCCTAAAATGGCGCGAATTATGAAATCTTATGGCACCGCTGGGCAGTTCGCTCGTAACCTGGTTAATATGCAATACGATGAAGTGGTGATTGAAGTCGATATGACTAACATGAGTCTACGCGAACAATATGGCGACAAAGCTAACATCAATTTGATTTTTACGGGTTATTTTAATGGTAAGAAAATTGATGATATGCGCAGTGTGAAAATGATGCGTAAAAAAGGCAAGTGGTACATTGAAAAAATTAATGCCGATCCATTTGCGCGATAATTAATTACGAAAACTAAAAAAGGGCCTGAAAGGCCCTTTTTTTTGAAAGAGTATTACTGCAGAACAGTATGGATATTACTCTTCGTCAAACTCTTGATGTTGACGCTGTGCAGGACGCGCTAAGATTTCAACGTAAAACGATGTAAGCTGTTTTGCTTCGATATCGCTAATACATTTATTAATCTCTGCCACGTGAACGACATTGGCCTCATCCGCTGATTCACCAAACTTACAGTCAAACGCCCAATAGTCGGCGCCTGCTGGGAGTGTTTTATTACGCTCACGTTTTAAGTATTTTTTTACTTCGTGCTTGGCTGCATCAACCATACGAGGATATTTAATTTTCTCGTGGTTTAGCGTGAATGTTTTCTTCATTATAGTCCTAGTAACTTGGTTCAATGACAATGGCATTAAGCCATAGACTGCTATTATAACAAGCACATCTTAATTTAGCTGTACTTTTTGCAGTTTTACTTAAATATAAGTCTATTCTTAGCTTATTCTTAGTGTATTCGAAGTCTATGACATTTCGATTAAGCCACTTATACCTAAGCTGTAGCTAAATGAAGAGGTTGATGTATCGCCTCGTCAGTAAGGCTATCATAAAATGCAGCTGCATCGATTTGTGGGCGCTCAACGGGTTTATTTTTTTCATAAAAGCGTTTTCTAACTGCAAGCTCACAGTTATCAATCACTTCTAGCGGCACATGTTGCTTATCATCACGAACATTCAGTGGCTCTGGGTTTAAACAATGACGTAATCTGATGTCTGATAAACCACCTTGCAATAGTCTAAGTGCATTTTCTTGCCCAATCAGCATATCAAACTGTTCGGGAGCTAATGGTTGTGTGGGGCCTGCACCTAACTCGGTGCGCAAAGCAGATTCAGATACTTCAGGATTGCTTAATTCAGTTTTTGGCAGGTGAAACTGGCTAAAATCGAGCGCATCATGAGAAAGCATTGCTAGTAATAAAGCAAATTCTCCAGAGCGGTGCTCGTGAACACTTTTATTTAGACGATTATCGAGTTGGCTCTCTGTGAGCAACAAATCATCAACTTGCATAGTCTTTAGCCAAATAGTTTCTTGATTAACCAGTTATCGGCATTTATGCATTTTTCTTTAGTTTTTTTCTTTACTTAAATAATAAGTTTGCTATTATCAGCGCCGTTGCATTGGAGGGGTTCCCGAGCGGCCAAAGGGATCAGACTGTAAATCTGACGGCTCAGCCTTCGCTGGTTCGAATCCAGCTC
>NZ_SGPD01000028.1:0-18420 GCF_004208935.1 Pseudoalteromonas sp. CO109Y | reverse complement strand
TTCCTTGCTAAAGCCATCGTCCACTCCTTGAACTGATAATTTGAAATGCATTAGCTGTAACTAAAGTGTAGACAAAAACTTTTGTACTGCAAGAGCACTTAAATTTAGTGACTGTCCATTTAAATTTATTCCTTTTGAATACAGCTAAGGCCTAGGCTTAAAGTGACTGTCCACGTAAAGAGTTAAACACTTTGTTACGGAAAAAAGCTGTTCAAATATCGTTAAAACCATATACTTGAAACAACAAGAAAAAAGATGAGGTTTTCTCGTGCAGTTCACTCAAGGTATGGAATACTTCTTTTCTGGCTTTAAATTAATTAGCCAAAAGGGGTTGAAACGTTTTGTACTTATTCCTTTATTAATCAATATCCTGCTTTTTGGTAGTTCGCTGTTCTTTTTATATGGCTGGCTTACCGATGGCTTCGCTTACATGAACTCGTTATTACCCGAATGGCTTAGCTGGCTCGAATGGCTAATGTGGCCGATTGCCGTACTGGTAATTCTATTTAGTTACAGCATGCTCTTTACGGTAATCACTAATTTTATAGCAGCCCCATTCAACGGCCTACTCAGTGAAAAAGTTGAGCTTTACTTAACTGGGCAAAAAATTAATGACGACAGCCTTTTCGATACGATGAAAGATGTGCCACGTATGCTCGGCCGAGAATGGACAAAACTGTGCTATTACCTACCGCGCGCCATAGGCTTTTTTATTTTATTATGGATTTTACCTGTGATCGGGCAAGTTTTATGGGTGTTATTCACCTGTTGGATGTATGCGGTGCAATACGAAGACTACGCATTCGATAACCATAAAATTAGCTTTTATGAAATGAAAGACGACTTAAAGCAAAAGCAAACACTTTCTTATGGTTTTGGATTAGCGGTAATGATTTTAACAGCTATCCCATTCGTAAACCTAATTGTTATGCCCGTTGCTGTTTGCGGTGGCACACGATTATGGGTCGATAATTACCGTAGTAAATACCGTTAAAATTTAGGTTTTCAGATACCTAATAAAAAGGCCAATAGGGTGAGCTATTGGCCTTTTTAATTTCAAATTAAGGTTAACTATAGAGGCTTTGGGGCACCTTAGTTACATTTAAATGTACGGTGACTTCTTCACGGTCATGATATAAATGCTTAGCTTGTAGTTCGTAACTTACACCATACTTTTCAAGCTCTTCTTTAATCATTTTTAAACACTCGTAAACGCTATCAAAACGTTTTTTCATCGGTAGTTTAAGATTAAAAATAAGCTCTTTTGCGTAAGCGTTCACCGCCCAATCTATCATAAGATTGGTTACTTTAGCCGGCTTTTCTACCATGTCACACACTAACCATTGAATATTGCGCTTTTCTGGGCGGTATTTAAAACCATCTACTCTAAAGTGCTTAACCTGACCAGTTTCCATCAAGTCATCATTCATAGGGCCATTATCGATTGCGCTTACAAACATGCCACGGCGCACCAGCTGATAAGTCCAACCACCAGGGCAAGCACCTAAATCAACCCCTCGCATGCCAGGTTGCATACGCTCTTCAGCTTCATGAGGTGGAATAAATACGTTAAAGGCTTCATCAAGTTTCAATGTTGAGCGGCTCGGCGCATCATTAGGCATACGTAAACGCGGAATGCCCATAAAGAATGGCGAATTATTAAATGTGTATGAGTAGCCAACATAAGCACTGTCGTTGGCTAAAAATAACACATGCATAACTGGTTTTTTCTCGGCAAGCTCGCGTGTTACCTTCGAGCGCTTTTCAAGTGACTTTTTCAGTGGCGTCGAAATTTTCTTGCAGAACTTACTAAGCTCTTTACCTTCGTTAGTGTCTGGCGTTTCTACGCGTAGGTCACCACATTCAGGAAACTCAGCGGCAGCATCAACAATAGCACTAACGCGGTCTTCAAGTGGCATGTTATCGACTAAAGTGCCAGTGAACCATTGGCGCGCAAATACCATATTCTTGAAATCTACTTTTTTGATGATTTCTTCACCGTGGCTTGCATCAAAACATTCGTAAACAACAATACCCGTATTTGGTTTTGTTTTTACGTAACCTGCAAAGCCTTGTTCAGCAGCCTGAAAAGTAATTTCAGCAGCGGCATCATTTTCAAAACCACTGCGACAATAAATAACTACACTCGACATAGATAACCCTTAAAACTTATATCGTGCTGCTTGAACTAACAAAATAGCCCAACCAATAATAAAACAAACACCGCCAATTGGGGTGATAGGCCCAAGCCACTTCATGCCCGTTAGTGCGAGTAAATACAAACTACCGCTGAATAACACGGTACCTGCGATAAAAAATCCACCAGCCCAGCTTAAGTTCATGCCCCACTTAATTAAGATAGCAATTGCTATCAATGCAAGGCCATGCACCATTTGGTATTCAGCAGCGGTTTTAAAAATTCCAATCGCATACTCAGAAACGCGGCTTTTTAAACCATGAGCAGCAAATGCGCCAAGCATTACCGAAAGCATGCAAAATAAGCTACCAATCATTAAATATAGTTTGATCATTTCGCATCTCCAGCGACTAAATTCATAATAAACTGCGCTGCATAATCTGCAGCTTGCTGTAAGTTTTCTTGTTCTGTAATGCCACTTTTTTTACGAGGTTTTAATGAGTGGTCACCATCTTTGAGAAATTTAATCTCTGGCGGATTAACCATTTCAAGCTCAGCGAGTTCTTGCTGATTCCCAAACGTATCACGCTCACCTTGCAGGACTAAAAAAGGGCATGGCATATCAACAAAATGGTCTATGCGAAGTTTTTCGGGTTTACCCGGTGGGTGAAATGGATACCCAAAAGCAACCACGCCAGCAATTTGAGCTTGCTCCTGCTCGGTACAGAGCATAGAAGCCATACGCCCCCCCATAGATTTACCCCCAATAAATAGCGGTAATTCTGGCTGGCGCTCGGCTAAAACTTCACTAAAGTAGGCTAGTAACTTAGGAGCACGCTCGGGTGGCCTACGCTTGCCTGTTTCTTTTGCAATTTGCATATACTGAAAATCAAACAAGGCTACATCAATTCCATGCTGACTAATCAAGTTAGCCATTGTTTGCATAAACTCAGAATCACTGCCTGCCCCTGCTCCATGGGCAAATATAAACTGTGCACGCGCCTTGCCCGTTGCACTTTTAAACCACTGTAACATGTTAATACTCTTGTTCTTGTTCAACTAAGCTCAGCATCCAGTCTTTGAAGGAGACTATTTTGCCAAGCTCTGTTTGCGATTCGCGGATCACTAAATAGTAAGCATTTTTACTTTCTAATGAGTGACTAAATGGAATGACGAGTCTGCCCGCATCAATATCGGGTTTTGCTAATACGCTATTTCCAATTGCAACACCCTGACCATGCACCGCGGCTTGCAATACCATCGATGAGTGACTAAAAATCGGCCCTTGGTTAACTTGTACATTACGTACACCTGCCGTTTTCATCCAGGTTTTCCAATTTTTACGTGTGGTATCATGCAATAAGGTATGATTTGCTAAATCACTGGGTTGATTAAGCGGCTTAGGGCCCGTTAACAACAATGGGCTACATAACGGCACTAGGTATTCAGTGTGCAGCTTATATGTCTGCACCCCGCTCCAGTGACCACGGCCGTAGTAGATAGCAATATCAACATCGTCAGAAAGTGAATTTTCATCCTGATCTTGCGCCTTAATTCGCACGTCGATTTCTGGATGTAATTCATTAAATAAACTAAGTCTGGGTACTAACCATTGAATCGCAAAGCTTGGCGTTAAACTTACCGTTAATGACCCTTTCGCACCGCGGGCAAGTAGTTTTTCTGTGGCATCGATCAGCTGGGTAAAAATTTCTTTTATATCTAAAAAATAGCCTTGGCCTTCTTCGGTTAACAGCAAAGAACGATTCTTACGTAAAAACAGCTTTAAACCTAAATGATCTTCAAGGGTTTTAATTTGGTGGCTCACCGCAGCCTGCGTTACATATAGCTCTTCTGCTGCTTTGGTAAAGCTCAAATGGCGGGCAGCGGCTTCGAATGCTTTTAATGCATTTAAAGGAGGTAAACGACGAGACATAAACACCAAACTTAGAATTAGTTTTTCTTATGCGTCGATTATAGCGATACAAATAAAAAAAGGCGACCATGGTCGCCTTTTTCATACTTAAATACTTATAAATCGCTTGCGCTGGTATCGAGTGGTGCAAAGCTCTTAACTAAGTCATCAACCGCTTTCATTTGCGATAAATAACCTTCTAGCTTGCTTAGTGCTAATGCACATGGACCATCACATTTTGCTTCATTCGGATTAGGGTGCGCTTCAATGAATAGACCCGCAATACCTAATGCCATGCCACTGCGAGCAAGTTCTGCAGCTTGCGCACGGCGACCATCTGCAGAGTCAGCTCGGCCACCTGGGCGTTGTAATGCGTGCGTTGCATCAAAGATAACCGGTGCCATAGGCTTCATGTCATCCATACCAAGCATATCAACCACTAGGTTGTTATAACCAAAGCTCGTACCACGCTCACACAGTGCAACATTGTTGTTGCCCGCTTCATTAAACTTTTTAATGATATGACGCATTTCGTGTGGTGCTAAAAACTGTGGCTTTTTCACATTGATAATAGCGCCAGTTTTTGCCATGGCTACAACTAAGTCAGTTTGACGAGCAAGAAATGCCGGTAATTGAATTACATCAACCACTTCAGCTACAGGAGCAGCTTGATGCGGCTCATGTACGTCGGTGATAAGTGGCACATTAAAAGTAGATTTAATTTCTTCAAAGATTTTTAAACCTTCTTCCATGCCCGGGCCACGGTATGAGTTAATTGAAGAGCGGTTTGCTTTATCAAAAGATGCTTTAAAAACGTATGGAATGTTTAGCTTTGATGTTACTTCTACGTAATGCTCCGCAATACGCATCGCTAAATCACGTGATTCAAGTACATTCATGCCGCCAAACAATACAAATGGTTTGTCGTTGGCTAGTTCAATCTCGTTAATTTTAATTAACTGGTTGTTCATTTCTATTCCTTAAGGTGCAACAGCTTGTAGCATTAATCCACAAATATAAGCCATATAGGTACCAACACCATAGCCCAAAACAGCCAGTAATACACCTACTGGCGCAAGAGACGGATGGAAAGCTGATGCAACGACAGGTGCTGATGCTGCGCCGCCTACATTTGCTTGAGAGCCTACTGCCATATAAAACAGCGGTGCTTTAATTAGTTTCGCCACAATAAGCATTAAGCTTGCATGGGTAATCATCCAAATCACACCCAGTACAAAGTACATTGGCGAGTCAAAAATCGCGGTAATATTCATGTGTAAGCCAATTGAAGCAACAAGAATATATAAAAAGCTTGATGCTACTTTTGACGCGCCAAAAGCTTCAATATGGCGAACTTTAGTAAACGATAAACTAATACCAATTGTGGTAGAGATAACGATTAGCCAGAAAAATTTACTGTTTAAACTGTACTCTTGTGCCCATGGGAAGTTAGCCCCAAAAAACGGACCTAGAAAGTCAGCACAAAAATGCGCAAGGCCTGTAATACCAAAGGCAATTGCGATAATCGTCATGTAATCATTTAGAGTTGGCATGCGCGCATGCTCAGCATGATACTTTTCTACGCGCTCTTTTAAATCTTCAATTGCACGCGTATCTGCGCCTGTTTTAGCATCAATCGCCTTGTGGTTTGCTGCCATTAATAACAGTACAGCCATCCATAAGTTAGCTACTATCACATCAACAGTCACCATTGCAGAGAAGATATCGCCGCCTACTTCAAACATTTCTTTCATTGAAGCTTGGTTTGCGCCGCCACCAATCCAGCTACCGGCAATGGTCGTCATACCACGCCAAACAGCATCAGGGCCATGACCACCCACAGCCTCTGGATAAACAGCACTCATAACTAAGATAGCCAGTGGGCCACCGATAACAATACCCATGGTGCCTGTTAAAAACATGATTAATGCTTTTGGCCCAAGGTTTAAGATCGCTTTTAAATCAATACTAATGGTAAGCAATATTAAGCAAGCTGGCAGTAAATAGCGCGACGCCACAAAATATACATTTGAAGAATGACCATCAACAATCCCAAAGGTATTGAGTAGTGATGGTAAAAAGTAGCAAAGCAATAATGCCGGTACATATTTATAAAATTTTTGGCAGGCAGCATTATTACTGTGTGAGGTCTTAAAAATAAACCCCAAAATAACGGCAAGCAAACCAAGTACGACTGCGTCATTGGTAATTAGCGCACTGTGGGCGTCAGTCATAAATGTTCCTTTAAATTAGTGGTGTGTATTATTGTTGTCTTCTATTTCAGCAATTTGATGCTGAATAACTTCGATAGCAGGATCATCTGGGCACTCATTAACAAAGTACTGCAAGTCATCACGTGCCATTTTTGGGCAATCTAGCTGGTTAAGTAAATAGCCGCGGTCACGACGCTCATACGGGTCATCACCAAGTAATTCCATCAGCATTTCAACACAATGCAACGCATGGCCAAATTTACTTTCGCTGATAAACGACCATTTTTGTTGAGCTAGATAGAGCTTGTAAAGTTCTTCTTCAAAAATCAGTTCAAGCGGTTCTTGCTCATCGCCATTTTCTTCACAGGCATTCTCTGGTGTTATATACCAGCTCTGCTGACCTGTACTTGGCTCAATTAAATAACCTTCTTCATCACTCATCCCAACATGAACATGCACGTCTCCCTGACTAAGCGTGACTGTGGAGTCTAGTTCAGCATGCTGTAATAAATGACAAAGTAAAATTGCCAGCGTGGTTTGTGTGCCACTGCGCATGGTAATGGTGTAGCTAAAACTATTTAACGTATACTCAGGCACTTTTAAGCTTGATGAGCTAAACAGCCATTGCTGATAAAAGGTATCAAGTAACTTATCGAGACGCTCATGTGGCTCTTTTAATTCAGCGCAAAGAGCTGTTACCGTATTTTCAAGCTCATTAAGGGTGTCATAACAGGCTGTTAAATCAGCTTGTTGATCCCACTTTAATTCGGCGTCGATACAACGATAAAGCACTTTAGAAGAAAATGCGTCAAAGGCCTCATCTTGATAGGATTCATTTTGATCTTCAAACCAAGGGGTGGTCATTTATACTGCTACATCTCTTTCAAAAACGAACAGCTAGTTTACCTACTTTTGCCCTAAGTTACCAATACTGAGCGATGAGATATAAAAAAGCGGTACAACAGCCAATGCCATCAAATACCGCCTAGAGATTTGTTATAAAAGAAGTGCTGTTTTTGCAGACGCTAAATAGCCAATTGCTAATAAAATAAGCGTGGTTATAGCAAGTAATACAACCTTCGCGCCTTGTGCACTTTGCTTAGCTGCAACAATGCCCAGCGCAATATAAGCAACCACTAAGATTATCTTTTCTAATAACCAAGATTGTTCAAGTGGGTTAAAACCTGCCATTACAATCAATGCCACGGCAGAAACAAGTAATAATGTGTCGATACTGTGGCTGCCAATAAACACTACTTTATTTTTTGCCAGAGCGCCCGTCTTTAAGCGTGAAAAAGAACGAACGTAAAATAAGATAATACTCAACACGGCAAATAACATGTGAGTATGTTTTACTGCTAAATAATCCATATGCCCCTAATTTTATTTTAATTAATCTGGATAACGTACAAGTACGTCTTCAATTTCTTTAACACGCTGATTAAACACTTCGATTAGCTTAGGATCAAATTGTTTACCCTGTTGCGCATTAATTTCTTTAACTACATCGTCAAGTGACCACGGCTCTTTATAACAGCGCTTATGGCGCAGTGCATCAAACACATCAGCTAAGGCGACAATTCGACCTGCAATTGGAATGTCATCACCTTTTAGACCTTTCGGATAGCCTGAACCATCCCAACGCTCATGGTGCGATAACGCAATAATCGCCCCTGTATTAACAATGTCACGATTTGAGTCTTTTAAAATTAAATGACCTTTTTCAGCATGCTGTTGCATGATGGCCCACTCTTCGTCGGTTAGAGGCCCAGGCTTATTTAAGATAGCATCAGGAATACCCACTTTACCCACATCATGCAATGGTGCTGCTAAGCGAATAAGCTCTGCTTCGCGTTTTGATAGACCATAGCCCATGGCAAGTTCATAACAAATGTGCGACACACGTTTTACATGGTTACCTGTTTCTGTTGAACGTTGCTCTAAAGCTTCACTGAGCCTAAATACTAACTCTTGCTGTGTTGCTTCAATTTCAGATTGTAGCTGCACATTTTCATACGCCAGCTGTACATTTTGCGAGAAAATTTCAATCAAATGGCGCTGAGTGTCGGTTAAATGTTTCGGGATACCGGATATAAATAGCATCGAGTTGTGATTACATTCACTACAACAATAAGCAAATAAATAGTTTTCACGGTAGACGATGGTTTTTTCACTCAAGGCTTGCTGACAGGCTTGTAACTGCTCCTCATCAAGCACTTCTTCAATCGCCTTGCCTTCACTGCGTTCAAACTCACCTCGCCCTGAAAACACGACTAGCTTCTTTTGGTTATCTTGCGGGTTACTGGCAACTAAACTTGTTGCATACATAGCTTGATCAACAGTACCTAGCAATGAGGTAAGTTGCTGCATCACCCCTTCAATAAAGCTTTCAAGAGAATGAGTCGAAAAAATATCTCGCGATGCTTTAATAATTTTTTCGAGGCCTTGGCGAGATTGCTCAATCGATAAAATGTCACGGTAAGAACGTAAGCTCGACATCACCACAGTGAATAGTTTTTGTGCTGTTAGTTCAGTCTTTGATTTGTAGTCATTGATATCGTAATTAACGATAACTTGGCGCTCTGGCGCTTGCCCAGGCTGGCCTGTACGAAGAATGATACGAATGTGATTATTTTTAGCGGTTTCGCGAATAAACTTAGCGACTTTGAGGCCTGCATCGTCGGTTTCCATAACCACATCGAGTAGTACGATAGCAGCATCTGGATGCTGTTGAATTACCTGCTTGGCTTCTTCACCCGAATAGGCGCTGATAAACTCTAAACGTTTATCTTGAAATTCAAAGTCACTCAACGCAAGCTTTGTTACGGCATGTACTTCTGGCTCGTCATCTACGACGATGACTTTCCAACTACCCTGAACCACCTCATTTACCTCATCAAGTGCTTCATCCGAAAACAAAAAATCATCCATTCTATGGGATCCTCAAAGGCTATGTACGCACAGTGCACTTCATTGTTATTTAGGCCATTGTGCTAACGTTACACGGTCATTACCGCCAAGATCTTTAATTGTAAGTATATGGCTATACGACATTTGTGCAAAAAATTCTTGTACCTTCACACTTTGTTTGTAGCCATGTTCAATTAAAAGATAGCCATTTGTTGCTAAATAGTCACGTGCGATAGTAATAATTTGTTTAATATCAGCCATACCGTCGTCATCTGCAACTAATGCAGAGAGCGGTTCAAAGCGAACATCACCTTGGCTTAAATGCTCATCATCATGTTCAATATACGGAGGATTGCTAACAATTAGGTCAAACTTTTGTGTACTTACTGCACTAAACCAATTGCTCAACGCAAAAGTAGCGTTGTTAATATTGAGTCGTTGTTTGTTCTCTTGGGCAAGCTCAACTGCATCAGCCACTCTATCAACCCCTGTCACCTGCCAATTAGGCATTTCACTAGCTAATGCCAAGGCAATTGCCCCTGTGCCAGTGCCTAAATCAAGCACGTTTGCAGCAGTAGGAAGCTCAAGGCCTAAAGCATATTCAACTAATGTTTCGGTATCAGGTCTTGGGATCAGAGTTGTTGGATTAACCTTTAAAGGAAGACTCCAAAATTCACGGAAACCAACAATGTGAGCAACTGGTTCACCATTTAAACGGCGCTGACATGCTTGTTCAAAATCAAGTTGTTGCTGTTCGGTAAGTTGTTTTTCGGGCCAGGTAAATAAATAACTACGAGGTTTATCAAGAATGGACAATAACAGGACTTGTGCGTCTAACTTAGCACTGTCGCTGCTAGGCGTTAACAACGCCGTTGCAGCAACAATTGCTTGTTCAATGCTTTGTGGCACGATTATTCATCGCCCATCGCAGCAAGTAAGTCAGCTTGGTGTTCTTGCATTAGAGGTTCGATAACACTTCCTAAATCACCGGCAACCACTTCATTCAAACGATAAAGTGTTAAGTTAATACGGTGATCGGTAATACGACCTTGCGGGTAGTTATAAGTACGAATACGCTCAGAGCGGTCACCACTACCTACTAAGTTACGACGTTCTGACGCTTCAGCCGCTTGACGTTTTTCATCTTCAGCTTGCTGTAAACGTGCACCTAGTACAGACATCGCTTTGGCACGGTTTTTATGCTGTGAACGCTCATCCTGACACTCTACAACCACACCTGTTGGAATGTGTGTAATACGGATTGCTGAGTCAGTTTTATTTACGTGCTGACCACCGGCACCCGATGCACGGAAGGTATCGACTTTAATATCTGCAGGGTTAATCTCAATTGCTTCCGCTTCAGGAATTTCTGCCATAACTGCTACAGTACAAGCTGAGGTATGAACACGGCCTTGCGACTCAGTCTCTGGTACACGTTGTACGCGGTGCGCACCTGATTCAAACTTAAGCTGACCATACACGCCTTCGCCGGAGATATGCGCAATGACTTCTTTATAACCGCCGTGCTCACCTTCGTTAGTACTTACTACTTCTACTTTCCACTTTTTAGTTTCAGCGTAGCGGCTGTACATACGGAATAAATCACCTGCGAAAATAGCAGCTTCATCACCACCGGTACCGGCACGAACCTCTAAATAAACGTTATTATTGTCTTTAGGGTCTTTTGGTAACATTAGAATTTGGATTTCATCTTCTAATGCAATAATTTGTGCTTTTGCTTCTTTGTATTCTTCTTGCGCCATTTCACGCATATCAGGATCAGAGTCTTTTAACATTTCTTCTGCTGTAGCAACATCATCTTGCGCTTGTTGGTAAGCTAAAAATGCTTTTACGATTTCTTCTAATTCTGAGTATTCTTTAGATAAGGCACGAAAGCGATTTTGGTCGCTGATCACAGAGGGGTCGCTTAGTAGCGCTTGCACTTCCTCATAACGCTCAACTAAGGTTTCTAATTTTCTATAAACAGACTCTTTCATTTAACGACTATTCCTGATCAATACCTAACATTTTCTTTAATTGGCTTAACTCCGCTGCTTCACCTTTTTTAGCAGCATCTTGAATGGCACGGGTAGGTGCGTGCATCAAGCGGTTGGTCAGTTTGTTTGCCAACTCGAGTATTACTTTTTCTGCCTCTTTACCTGCTTGTAGCTGGCCAAGAGCTTTTTCGACAAGTTCTGACTTTATATCTTGTACATCGTTGCGATAATGGCGAATAAGATCCACCGAATCGAGTGAACGCAACCACATAGCAAATTCATCGGTACGTGAGCGAATAATAGCTTGCGCTTGCTCCGCAGCCTGCTCACGGGCGGCGATATTCTCGCTTACTATGGCTTGTAAGTCATCAACTGAATACAAATAGGCAGCATCTAATTCGCCTACTTGGCTTTCGATATCACGCGGTACCGCAATATCGATAAATAACATTGGTTTGTGGCGGCGCTTTTTCAACGCCTGCTCTACCACCCCTTTACCAATAATAGGCAAGGTACTAGCGGTTGAACTAATAACAATATCGGCGTCGTGTAAACGCTCAGGTAACTGGGCAAGCGCAATCACATCCGCGTTTACCTCACTGGCTAACGTTTTAGCGCGTTCAATAGTACGGTTTGCCACCGTGATTTTTTGCGGATCGTTTTGGTATAAGTGCTTAGCAACTAATTCAATCGTCTCACCTGCACCAATTAGCAGTACATTGGTTTTATCTAGTTTGCCGTAAATATGTTTCGCAAGATTAACCGCAGCATAAGCAACCGATACGGCGCTAGCACCGATGTCAGTTTCGGTACGAACTTGTTTTGCCACAGAAAATGTTTTTTGAAACAAGCGGTCAAAGGTTACACCAATGGCATCGTGAGTTTTTGCATTATGGTAGGCTTGTTTTATTTGCCCTAAAATTTGCGGCTCGCCAAGTACTAACGAATCTAGACCACAAGACACCCGCATTAAGTGATTAATTGCTTCGTGATCTTCATGGTAATAGATATTGTTGCTCAGTTCTTGTTCATCCAAACCATGGAAACTGGCTAACCAGCGCAACAAGGTTTGGGAATTACGCTCGGCAAGGCTACAATAGATTTCAGTTCGGTTGCAGGTCGAAACAATAACCGCTTCATTAAAATGCGCATGACCACTTAATTGCTGTAACGCCTCAGACATTTGCTCAGGCGAAAACGCGACTTTTTCGCGTAATTCTACGGATGCGGTTTTGTGATTTATACCAAGTGCTACGATGGTCATATGTACCAAATATTGCTAAGCCCAGCTGTAAAGGCATTAATTTTACCAAAAATCAGCGGAATATGGAAAGTAAGGAACGACATTTGATTAAACAATATTTGATTTTATTCATGTTTTTTTTATTTATCGGCGGTTGTGCGCAAAAAATTTCAACAGTTGATTACATTTATCCTGACTGGAAAAGCCGATTAGAACAACAAGCTCAATGGCAAGTGCAAGGCAAAATGGCATTTATTAGTACAGAGCAGCGCCAGTCAGCCAATTTAAATTGGCAACATGATGAGCAATACAGTGACATGGTACTTACCAGTTTTATTGGTACCCGCATTTTGTCTTTAAAACAAAATGCACAAGGTGCTGAACTTGAGTATGACGACAATGTTTATACCGACCGTGATGCCTCAATGTTGTTATATCGTTTAACCGGTTTTTCAATCCCATTGGATAATGCCGCAAAATGGCTAAAAGGCACCGTCGAAAACGACCAAGCCAGCTATGATGAGCAAGGCCGTTTAAAAAGTCTTATCTGGCAAGCAAACAATGGCCAACAGTGGCAAATAACCTATTCAGACTACATCAAACAAGATGGTTATTGGCTTCCTGTTAAGCTAAGCCTTAAAAACAATAAAATTCGTATTAAAATTCAACTTAATGATTGGCAGTTAAATTAATCATGACACACGCTTCAACCGCCCCGCTAACTTTAATAGCACCTGCAAAACTTAATTTATTCCTTCATATAAATGGTCGCCGTGAAGATGGCTACCATGAACTCGAAACCTTATTTACCTTTTTAGAGTTTGGTGATGACTTAACTTTTACGGTTAGTAACGAGCCAGATATTTCTGTAACTGGTGATACAAACGGTATTGAGCTTGCAGATAACCTTATATATAAAGCAGCCCGTTTATTACAACAACACTGTAATTGCCAACAAGGCGCTTCAATAAAGCTATTAAAACGTTTGCCAATGGGCGGTGGTGTAGGCGGCGGCTCATCTGATGCCGCCACTACCCTACTTGCTCTTAATAAACTATGGGGCTGTGATTTATCACTTACAGAATTAGCAGAGCTTGGGGTGAAATTAGGCGCTGATGTACCAGTGTTTATAAATGGTCACACTGCCATTGCGCATGGGATTGGCGAGCAACTAGAAAATATTGAATTACCGCAAAGTTGGTTCTGTGTGGTGCATCCAGGGCAGCATGTGAGCACCGCAAAAATTTTTACCCACCCAGATTTAAAGCGCGACACACCTAAGCTAAAAGCAGACTGGCAAACAGAAAATTTAGGCAATGATTGTGAGGCTTTAGTTAAAAAGCTCTGCCCCGAGGTTGAAAAAGCCCTGCAGTGGTTGCTAAAATACGCCCCGTCAAAGATGACTGGTACAGGCGCTTGCTGCTTTGCTGAGTTTTCAACCGAGGCACAAGCACAACAAGTTTTAGCTCAATTACCAGAAAAATGGACAGGTTTTGTTGCAAGTAGTGCTACACTTTCTCCTGCTCATACAGCATTAAATGCTCACTTTGAAATGAAGTAACGTACAAGTAAATGTTAACCTGCTTTGGTGCCTACCATAGCCTGTTAGTCCCAAAATTCAGTGCCTGAGGAACCCTACCGTGCCTGACATGAAGCTCTTCGCTGGTAACGCAACACCTGAGCTAGCTCAAAAAGTTGCAAAACGTTTGTATATTGAATTAGGCGATGCTGTTGTTGGCCGTTTTAGTGACGGTGAGATCAGTGTTCAAATTAATGAAAATGTTCGTGGCTCTGACGTTTTCATTGTCCAATCAACCTGTAACCCTACTAACGATAACTTAATGGAGCTTATCGTTATGGTTGATGCCCTACGTCGTGCGTCTGCTGGACGTATTACTGCCGTTATCCCTTACTTTGGTTATTCACGTCAAGACCGCCGCGTGCGTTCTGCTCGTGTACCAATTACAGCTAAAGTAGTTGCAGATTTCCTTTCAAGTGTTGGTGTTGACCGCGTTCTAACGGTTGATTTACACGCTGAACAAATCCAAGGTTTCTTCGACGTACCAGTTGATAACGTATTTGGTAGCCCAGTTCTACTTGAAGATATGAAAGAACGCGACTTCGATGACGTTGTTGTTGTTTCTCCTGATATCGGTGGTGTTGTTCGTGCTCGTGCAATCGCTAAGCTATTAAACGACACAGACCTTGCAATTATCGACAAGCGTCGTCCACAAGCAAACGTTTCACAAGTAATGCACATTATTGGTGACGTTGAAGGTCGTGACTGTATCATCGTTGATGACATGATCGATACCGGTGGCACTTTATGTAAAGCAGCAGCAGCGCTTAAAGAACACGGTGCAAAACGCGTATTTGCTTACGCTACTCACCCAGTACTTTCAGGTAATGCAGCTGAGAACATTCGTAACTCAGTCATTGACGAAGTTATCGTAACTGACTCAATCACACTATCTGATGAGCTTAAAGCAATTGATAAAATCAAAGTGCTTACACTTGCAGATATGCTTGCTGAAACAATCCGTCGTATCAGCAACGAAGAATCTATTTCAGCGATGTTTGAACACTAATCAACATTACTGCAATACTAAAAAAAGCACCGCTTAGGTGCTTTTTTTGTAGTCGTTATTTATTTTCCCTGAAAGGGGTGGTATGATAGCGCGCCTTTTGGCTGGGGACCTTGGTCGCAAAGGCCCTAAGACTATTAATTATTGGAGACATTATGTCAACTTACACATACAATGCAGAATTACGTACAGAAACAGGTACTGGTGCGAGCCGCCGCCTACGCCGTGAAGATAAAGTTCCTGCAATCCTTTACGGTGCTGACAAAGAAGCTGCATCAATCGTTCTTGCACACAAAGATATGATCAAAGCGCAAGAAGACGAAGGTTTCTACACGCACATCCTTACTTTAAACATCGGTGGCGAGTCAGTTGAAGCTATCCTTAAAGATATTCAACGTCACCCGTACAAGCCTAAGATCACTCACTTAGACTTCCAACGTGTAGATGCTACTCACAAACTTCACACTAAAGTGCCTGTACACTTCATCGGTGAAGAGAAAGTAACTAAAGCTGGTAACACTGTTGTTCACCAATTAACTGAAATCGAAATCACGTGTCTTCCTAAAGCACTTCCTGAGTTCGTTGAAGTTAACGTTTCAGATTTAGTAGCTGGTGATTCAATCCACCTTTCTGACCTTAAACTTCCTTCAGGTGTTGCATCTGTTGAGCTAACTAAAGGCGCTGATCACGATCAGTCAGTTGTTACTGTTAAAGCTAACAAAGCAGCTCCAGCTGAAGAAGAAGCTTCAGAAGACGCTGCAGAATAATTTTTAAGGTGTAAACACCTTGAATTCTATTCAAATGCTTGTGGGCCTGGCTAATCCAGGCCCCGAATACGCAAACACACGCCATAATGCAGGTGCTTGGTTCATCGAAGAACTGGCTGCACGTTATAACTGCACACTCAAACATGATCCTAAATATCACGGCCTCACCGGCAAAGTGATTATTCAAGGCCAAGAATTTAAATTACTGATCCCTACAACTTATATGAATTTAAGTGGTAAGGCGGTGAGTAGTCTCGCTAATTTCTTTAAAATCCCTGTTGAGAACATTCTCGTTGCTCATGACGAAATGGACTTAGATCCTGGGGTTGCAAAACTTAAAAAAGGTGGCGGCCACGGCGGTCACAATGGTTTAAAAGATATTATTGCGAAAATGGCAAACCAAAAAGATTTCATGCGCCTTCGCATTGGCATTGGTCATCCAGGTCACCGAGAAATGGTAACAGGCTGGGTGCTAGGTAAAGCCGCGAAAGACGATCAAGAAAAAATGGACGCCGCCGTTGACGAAGCAGTTCGTTGTATGGAAATACTTGCAAAAGATGGTGTGTTAAAAGCACAAAACAGACTACATTCATTTAAACCTTAATACGTTTTAATGAAATTACACAAGGTATCTTACTATGGGTTTTAAATGTGGCATCGTTGGTTTGCCAAACGTTGGTAAATCAACTCTATTTAATGCACTAACTAAAGCGGGTATTGAAGCCGCTAACTTCCCTTTCTGTACCATTGAGCCTAACACGGGTGTGGTACCGGTTCCTGATGCGCGCTTGAATGATTTAGCCGCTATCGTAAATCCTCAGCGTATTTTACCAACGACGATGGAATTCGTTGATATTGCCGGTCTAGTAAAAGGCGCATCGAAAGGTGAAGGTTTAGGTAACCAATTCCTAGCAAACATTCGTGAAACAGATGCGATTGGTCACGTTGTTCGTTGTTTTGAAGACGAAAACATTGTTCACGTTGCTGGCACAATTGACCCTGCTGATGATATCGATGTAATTAACACTGAATTAGTACTTGCTGATATGGACAGTGCTGATAAAGCAATTGTTCGTAATGCTAAAAAAGCAAAAGGCGGCGACAAAGACGCTAAAGAGCAAAATGCTGTTTTAGAAAAAGTAAAAGTACACTTAGATGAAGGTTTAACGTTACGTTCTTTAGAACTAACAAAAGAAGAAAAAGCAGCGATTAAGCCGCTTAACTTCTTAACAATCAAACCTACCATGTATATTGCTAACGTGGCAGAAGATGGGTTTGAAAATAACCCTTACCTAGACAAAGTACGTGAAATTGCCGCTGCAGAAGATGCGGTTGTTATTCCAGTATGTGCAGCGATTGAATCTGAGTTATCTGAACTTGAAGAAGAAGATAAACTAGAATTTATGGCTGACCTAGGTTTAGAAGAACCAGGTCTTAACTTAGTGATCCGTGGTGGTTACGAGTTACTTAAATTACAAACTTACTTCACTGCTGGCGTTAAAGAAGTACGTGCATGGACAATCCCAGTAGGTGCTACTGCACCACAAGCTGCTGGTAAAATCCACACTGACTTTGAGCGTGGCTTTATTCGTGCACAAACTATCGCATTTGACGACTACATTGCGTTTAAAGGCGAAAGCGGTGCTAAAGAAGCGGGTAAGATGCGTCAAGAAGGTAAAGAATACATCGTTAAAGACGGCGATGTGATGAACTTCTTATTTAACGTATAAGCATATTTGCTCATTCGATTATTAAAGGCTCGTTATTACGAGCCTTTTTTATTGCCTAAATATTACTAACCCTTCCCTAAATCATCAAAGCATGGTGGTTAATACTTCTGCAGCCTTACCTCTGCTTGTTCTTTTTAGTTATGTACGGTGTTATTTATGCTTAACAGTGAATCGTCGTCGAAAGCAAATGAGTGATAACAACAGTTAATTAGAGGGGATTTCAAAGCTCGCTAGCAATTTTGTGACCTATTGACTGCTCGATTAGCAAATTGTGGGGATTTTAAAAGTAAAAATAAGCCCCCTTAGTGACAAAATAGCCTATATAAATTCATTCGCTTTCACTTTTTTATGTTTAAATCACCTAAAAGATCACGCTAACTAATTTTGAAACTTGATTTTTGTATGAAAATCAAGCAACTTTAAATGTACGTTTTAAAACTCTTACTATGCGTTTGGGAATTAAACCCATAAATTGCAGTCAAAAAAACAGCAATTTAAATGAAATTTCGCCACTTAGCTTAATTTTAATGCAAACAAACACTGATAAGCATTTTTTTGCAAAAAAGGTGTTGACGGATTTAGGTCATATCAGCATAATACGCCCCGCACTCAGCGATGAAGTGCTAACAAAAAAGATGGCTAAGTAGCTCAGTTGGTTAGAGCACATCACTCATAATGATGGGGTCACAGGTTCAAATCCCGTCTTAGCCACCATTCTTTTTGTTGCTCAATGAAGAGTTTAAAATAACTACCAGTACTTTAAGTACGAATGATGCGGGAGTGGCGGAATTGGCCGATGTCTTGATTAAGACGCTGGATTTAGGTTCCCTTACTACGAACGCAAAAGGTATGCGGGAGTGGCGGAATTGGTAGACGCGCTGGATTTAGGTTCCAGTAACTTCGGTTGTGAGAGTTCAAGTCTCTCC
>NZ_SGPD01000040.1:0-18641 GCF_004208935.1 Pseudoalteromonas sp. CO109Y | reverse complement strand
ACTCTTGAACGACTTTTATTTTAAATTCGAGGGAATATCTACGCTGTGACTTTACTTTCATGATTACTGACTCCAAAGAGGTGTCTACTTTTATGGAGTCAGATCATCAAAACCATCAGCTAGCGAGTTTTGAGGTAGCAGCGATTTTACATCGCGTAGGCATGAAATTTATTTCGCGCGATGCTTCATGGCTCTCTAACTCCCAACCACATACCCTGCAAATATGATAAAAATCAGCGCTGAGCCATTTTTCTTTCTGAACATCTTTAGTATCAATAAAAATTTATAGTTAGCAATGCATTACCTTCTTTGGTAATAATAGAATTATCAAATATATGAGCGTGATATCAGCTGAAATACGCGCGAAGCGCACAATAAAATTGTTAGGTGGCTAAGAGTGTCATATGAACAACCTAGAGTATTGGATTCCAAACTGTTCTCCTTACATATCGAGAATGCTCTATGACATCGATAACCGAACTTTTACGATTGAATTTGTAAATAACGTGAATGACTTCAAGCCATTGTTGAAATTTGTCTGTAAATCCGTTCTTTCATATTCTGAAAATACAGTGGATGAAGATTACGATGACGACCTAATAGATGGTGTTATAGACATTGCTTGGAATGAAGTTGATAAAACTCTAGTGGTGTTAACTGATAAAAAGGAAATGATACTCAAGCTTGGACAAGCACCCATTTGTGAAAACGTCACGTAACAAACTTATAAACATTCGTTGCCTGTTATGCGGGGGATATAAGTTTCTAGAGTAGGAGTGAATTAAGTGCCTGAAGAAGCAATTATGCTTGCGGAAAAATTACTGAAAAGCGATGAAAATTACTTAGATAACGTAATTGCACTTTGGCGTATTGGAAATCAAAAATATGGTCAGTGCTGGGACACTGAATTTCACATCTTTGGTGAAATTGAATCTGAAACAGACCATTTGCCTATAAATCATGTTAGATCGAAGTGTTCAGATGAGTTTTTGGCCAAAGCTGACAAAGAATTAGAAGAAACTATCGAATATTATCGGGCTAATGTTGTTAAAGCTTGCAACATAATTATCGGTAGCAAAAACCTATAACAAACGCATGAAAGGATGTCTTAAGCTTGGCTTGCGCTCGTTCATAGTTAATTTTAGCCAAGTTTAATACGCCCCATATTGCGGCGTTGCCTTTTGGAGATATGGAAATGAATTTGGATAATAATCAAGAATGCAGTAGCCGTAATATTCCATTACCAATTCAGAGAGAAGTTCGGCAGCGTTGTGGTTTTGGGTGCGTAATTTGCGGAATGCCTCTTTATGAGTACGAACACATGGAGGAATGGGCTGAAGTTAAACGCCATGTGGCAGAAGAAATTACCTTACTATGTGATCAACACCATAGGGAAAAAACCGGTGGGTTACTTCCAAAGGAAGTAGTAAAAGAAGCAGACAAAAACCCTTATAATTTAAGAAAAGGTGTATCCAAACCATATAACTTACATTTCGCAGGAAAAGAGGCGAAAGTTGAAATCGGAGGTAATAGTTTTACTTGCCAAGATCGAGGTTATGGCACGGCTATGGTTCCAATAAGCGTGGATGGGACTCCTTTAATTGGTTTGGTATTAGCTGATGGGCATTTGTTACTTAATGTTGTCATATTTGATGAATTTAATGCTCCCGTATTACATATTAAAAATAATCAACTTTACTACTCTACTTCTCCATGGGATATACAATTGGTCGGAACAAAGTTAACCTTAAGAGAAGCACATAGAAAAATTTTACTAGAAATCGATTTCTATCCCCCTAACAGGGTTGTCATAGAAAGGGGGAGATTTTTAAGAAATGGCGTAGAAATTTTAGTGCGCCCTTCAAATTTACTAGTTACCAATAATTCAACTTTGTTAAGCGGTAACCATGCTCATAATTGCTATGGTGGGTTGATTATTGGTTACCACGAAAAACCTATTGGGGGTTTTATGGCTATCGCAGGTGTACCACGTTATTTGGGTGACAGAAAAGAAGCCCTTAAATTTGAGCGAGAGTCATTGAGCCGAATTGAACAAGCCTCTCCAAAATGACAAAAACGCTCGACGCTTTTTACATCTTAGTTTAGCCATAGCCCTTAGAAATTTCTATGCCAAATTCATCTAATAGTCATGAGCTAAAATGCTTTTTTCTAAAATGGTTGAACGACTCAAGGTGCAATGCTCGTAACTTTACTCTTTCCCCTTGTAGCTCGCTAACTTGTTGGTTTCAATCTGAGAGCTGACGGCTGATAGCTGACAGCTCTAGAACGTAGCTAACTCCCAACGACATACCCTGCAAAACCAAGCACTTTAAAGTATTGTTTTGGGGTGCTGAAGCGGGTTTCATTCATTAACTCTGCAAAACGAATGCGGTCTAATGGGTAAAACTCGTGCTCTAGGTTGTGGCGCATGCGTTCTACGCCGACTTCGGTCAAACCTAACTGCGTACAGAGCTGTAATTGAGATTCGCGCTCAAAAGCGGTTTCTGGGCGCATTAAATCGGCAATGTATAAGTTGCTCGATTTTTTAAGTTTGCTGTGAATCGCTTTTAACAGCGCTTTTTTATCGCCATTATCTTCAACAAAGTGCATTACCAGTAAACACAGTGCTGCGTCACATTGAGTGTCGATGTCGTTGATATCACCGCAGTGTACTGTCACGCGGTCGCTGATGTTATGCTGGCCAAACTGTTGCTCGGCAATATCGAGCATGTCTTGTGAAATATCTTGAGCAATAAATTGCCAGCTTGGTTTTAGCGCCGCTAATTCGATGATTTCTTTACCAGTTCCGGCACCAACCACTAAAATGCACGCATCATCGTTCAGCGTGGTTGCTAATTGGGCTGCGGTTGCTTGATGTAATAGCTCATAACCTGGAACTAGGCGCAAAATGCGTTCGTCGTAGTGATTTGCTTCTTCGTGATTAAAAGTTGGCATGCTAATCCTTTAAATAACTGAGATGGTCGAATAACCACCTGGTTTTTTCGCTACATGCACTTGCGTGGCAACGCGTTCGGTCATTTCTGATACGTGAGAAATAACCCCTACTTTGCGGCCTTGTGCTTGCAGAGAATCAAGAGCATCCATCGCGATGCTTAACGTTTCACTGTCCAACGTACCAAACCCTTCGTCGATAAACAAAGAGTTTATCTGTACTTTATTTGACGACAACGAAGCAAGCCCTAATGCCAGTGCTAACGACACTAAAAATGACTCACCGCCAGATAATGTATTAACAGAGCGCTGCTCATCGGCCATGTCTTTATCGATAATAGCGATATCGAGCGTTTGCCCTATGGCTGTTAATTTGTAGCGTTTATTTAGTGTCTGTAAGTGACTATTCGCATAATGTAGCAGTATTTTTAAAGTTTGCGTTTGCGCTAAATTACGCATGGTTTTACCGCTGGCATCCCCGAGCACCTTATTGAGTAAATGCCAGTGCTCATAGCTTTTTTGCTGTTCAACTAATAGCTTTTGTTTATCAGCCAGCGCTTGGCTATTTTGTTGATGGGTTTTAAGCTCAGTCGCAACTTGCAATAATGCGTTATTCGCTTGTACTTGTTGCTCTGTGGCTTGATTAAGCTGTAATTGCAGCTCATCTTCACCGAGAGCTGGTTTGTCTTTTTGGTGCTGAGCCAGCGCCTGCTGTCGCTGTTTTAAAAGCGCCTCAGCGTCTTTTAAGCTACTCTCGGCGGTGTGATAATCTGCCAGAGTTTGTTTAATTTCAGCGGGGCTTATTGTTAATAACTGACTAACTGCTTGCTCATCCAAGCTTGGGTGCTGCGCTTTAAAATCGTTAAACCACAGACTAAAGCGCTCATTAAGCTCCGCTTGCTCAGCGGTGAGCTCTTTTTCACGCTCGTCAATATTGGCGATTTGAATGGCTTGTTCGTCACGCGCCTTCACCGCATTACTATAGTTTGTCTGGGCAAGTTGCAGTGCCTGCTGCGCTGAATCTATCGCCTTTTCAAGCTCTGCTATAAACTCATCTACCGATATCGCTGCGTTACTAAATAAGCCCTCGCGCTTTGATTTTATCTGCGTGAGTTCGTTTTGAGTTTGGCTTAGTTGCTCGTTGCACTGAGTTAAGGAGGTATGTGCTTCGTTTAGCTGCGGAGTTACATGTGCAAGGTGCTGCTCAATGGCTTTTAAGCTAGTTTTAATCTCATCTGCCGTTTGCAGCGAAGCTTGATAAGCCTCAACGTGCTCTGCAATGTTCTCTAAAGAAATGCTTTGTGTATTGAGTGCCTGCCACCAAGGTGCACTAGTGAACTGTTGATTCAGTGTCGTATAAAGCTGCTGATGCTCATCATTGAGCTCGTTTAAACGTGTTTGCTGATTATTTAGCTGTTGCAGTAATTCGTTTAACTGCTGCTCTTTGCTATGTAGCGCTTGCCCTTGCTGATTATACTCAGCTTGCTTAGCCGAAAGCGTGTTTTGCAGCTGCTGTTGCTGTTCAAGGGTTTTGTAGTACTGCTGTTTTTGCAAGCTTAGCTGTTGCTGACGCTCGTTTAACTGATCTTCGGTTAAATCATTTAGCTCAGTACGATTAGCTGCCATGGTTTCTTTGAGGCTCTGTTGTTGAGCGCTCAGTTCCGAGATTTGCCCGCTTAACGAGCTTATCTGTTGGCTGCATGCCGCCAGCTCATTACTTTTAGCTTGCTGTAATGCTTGCTGAGCTTTTAAGTGCTGTTTGGCGTTAGTTAACTGGTTGGTAAAGTCGTTAATAAGTTGACTAAATTGCTCGTTTACCATTTCTTCATGCATAAATGGGTGCTCTTTTGAGCCACATACTGCACACGGCTCCCCTGCCTTTAAAGTGGCGCGTAACTGGCTAACCCCTTCACTGGCTCTTAACTGCACTTGCTGTAAGTTTTGCTCACAAAGCGAAACCTGCTGCTGTGCTTGCTCTGCACCTTGCTGCGCATCTTTTAATGCTGTTTGTAGTTGCTGCTCAGTTTGGCTTAATGTGTTTAGCTGGATTTGCCAATTTTTTAACTGCTGATGATTAGTTTGCCACACTTGGCGCTTTTCAATCAGGTGCTTAATCGCCTCAAGCCCCGCATCAATATCTGCCATTGATTGGGTGTTTAAACTCGATTTAAAGGCGGTATCTTGATCAACTAAGCGCTTAATTTCTTGCTCAAGGGCTTGGTATTGAGTTTTACACTGCTGCGCAGCTGTTTGCTGCTCATCAATTTTAGGTTGAAGAGCTTTTACGTTTTGCTGTGATTGGCTAATTGTGTGCTGTTGCTGGCTAAAGCGGCTTAACTCACTTTTAAAGAATGACCAGTCTTTTGCTAATGGTTGCCATTGTGCATGCGTTTCTAAATAGCTATTTATTTGCGCTTGTTGATCGAGCTGTTTTTGCTGCTCTGCTTTATGGCTATTTAGTTTATTAGTCAGCTCTTGATGATGGTGTGTCGCTTTCTCTGCTTGTACTTTTTGCGCTGATGCTTGCTGGTTTAATACGGCAAGTTGCTTGTCTAACTCACGGGCCTGGCTAATAATAGGCTGCGCGTCTTTTTGTGCTTGCTTTGCTTGGTTTAGTTGCGCTGTTTGCTTCTCAAGTGTTTGCTCAGCGTCTTTGATCAATGTTTTATGATCAACATTTAAAAGCTGCTCACGGTTTTTAATAAGTTGCCCATGTTGAGCAGCAATCGAAGTAACGCGCTCGCGGTTATCTTTTATTTCTAGGCATTGCTGGGCTTGTTTCGCTTCAGTGGCTTTTTCAGCAAGCGCGTGCATTTTTTGTTGTAACTCTTGCTTTGCTTGCTCTGCCTGGTTTAGTTGCTGTTGCTGCTGAGATGCTTGCTTGTACCACCCTTGGTACTGTTCAAATTGTTTTATTTGCTTTTGCAACTCAGCAAGTTTAGCCTCAAGCGCTTTTTGTTCTGCTTGTTTAGTTTCGACCTGTTCAGGGCTTAAAACCTGATAGTTACTTAAACTTAACTTTAACTGCTCTAATGCTTGCAGCTGTTCACGATGGCGTTCAAAAATTCGCTGACCAATACGGCTAAATTTATCGGTGCCTGTTAAGCATTCAAGTAGTTGCGCACGCTCATCCCCGGTTGCTTTTAAAAATGCTGCAAATTCATGTTGAGCAAGCAGCACAGCGCGTGAGAACTGTTCAAAGCTTAAACCGATAATACGCTCGATTTCTTTACTTGCAGCACTCCTATCAGCGATTAGGGTTTCATCGGGTAATGAGTACAGGCTATGTTGCGCAGGCTGTAATTTGCCATCGGCTTTATTACGCGCTCGGCTAAAACTTAACCTTGCTCGGTACTGCTGTTTATCTTGGCCAATGAAGTCAACTTCGGCATAGCCCTGCCCTGCCCCGCGGCGTAATAAGTTTCGCGAGTCATTGAGTTTGATATTGTCGCCGTTAAAGTCAATTTTATTGCCTGTATCGCCGCGTAACCTTGCGGTTTTATTATAAAGCGCTAAGCAAATGGCATCGAGTAATGTGCTTTTACCGGCGCCAGTATCACCCGTAATGGCAAACAGCCCTGCTTCTTTTAATGGTGAAGCGCTAAAGTCGACTACGGCGTCTAAGATAGAGGCTAGTTGGTGAACACGAATCGCTAAAATTTTCATAGTAGGTCCTCTGCATTCAACTCATCGATCACTTGGCTTAGTAAGCCTTCTAATTCTTTTGGCACCGCCTGCCCTGCCATATCTTTATTGTTTGCAAATGCTTGCTCTAAAAGTGAATGTGGGTTTAGCGCTTCAATTTGCGAGACATCTTCAAATAGAGTTTGTTCATCGTCTTGCTGATTGCCCTGCTGACGTACTCTTTCAATGCCACAAAACTTAACCTGCTTACCTTCAAGAGCTTGTTCTATTTGCTCTCTAAAAGTGGTGTCAGTGTCATGGGCGCTCAATTTAACCCGCAGGTATGGCGCTAAATCTTCATCTGTTAAATCGAGCTGTTTTATAAGCTCACAGAGTTCGTTCAGTGGTACGCAGTCTTTTTCTGGTAGCAACATGACTTTACAAAAGCTAGGAATGTAAAGGGGGTTTACAGATGTACCTGAGTCACTAAGCTCGACTAGCACAACTTGATGCTGATAGCGTCTTTCAGAAAATGACATCGGCATAGGCGTGCCACTGTAGCGAATAGTTTCTTTTTTCGCGACTGTCTGAGCTTTATGAAGATGCCCTAGTGCAACATAATCAGGTTGATCAGTAAATATGCTTGCCGATATCGCATCTTCACCGCCAATCACTAAGTTACGTTCAGAATCAGATGAGATGTCTCCACCTTTTGCATGCAGGTGGCCCATAGCAATTAATGGCGCGTTTGGTAATTCGCTTGCTGCTTGTAATGCATCTTTGTAGGCAAGGGCAACTGCTTGGTTGTAACTTAACGGTTGCTCTTGTTGGCGGTTATAACTGCTTAAATCACTGCTACGTAAAAATGGCATAGCAACAACATTCGCATCGCCATTTTTTGTGCTGATTGGCAGTACTACTTCATGAGGAGCGTTGCTATCAAAGCGGCCAACAACATGGGTATCAAACTGAGCCAATAAAGGTTTTGCCGCCATAATACGATTTGCTGAATCATGGTTACCAGCAATAATCACTATGTGTAAGTCAGGGCAATGCTGCTTAGTGGTTTTAATAAATTGGTAGAGTTGGTTTTCTGCGCTGGCAGGTGGCGTTGCCGTATGATAAATGTCACCCGCAACCAGTAGTAAGTCGATCTGTTCTGACACAAGCGTATCGGTTAACCAAGCTAGAAATGCTTGATGCTCATCGAATCGGGAATGCTCGTAGAATTGTTGGCCTAAATGCCAATCAGATGTATGAAGGACTTTCATTAAACGCTCTTATTATTTATTAAGAGCGTCAATATACCTAAGCTGAGCCAAGATGCCCAGCCTGGTTTGTTAACTTAGGCTATACCAAGCAAAAACCACCATAGGCAATGCTAACAATGCCATTATCATAGGTACTTTAAGCGCTTTGGTTTGCTTAGCTTGTAAAATCTTAAGGGCATTTGTTTCATTACATGCCGCTACTTTGTCGATATAAAAATACCCTGAATCTAGGTACTGTTTACAATTTTGTTCGTCCGCTGGAATTGCAATTAGTTCTTGTTGTTTTTTTAGGATATAGAAATCCATACGCTCACCGAATTCTATGCTGATTACCAAACATTTTGGGGTTTAAAATGCGTGCTTCGCAGACCCCAAAATCAAAAAAGTGGGCGATTTTAAATACAAATGGCAGTAAATTTCAATAGCAAATGTCGCAAAATTTAATTTATTACAAAAATAATGGCAATTAAGGATAAAATTACCAGTGCAGTCGGGTAAATTAGCCACTTTTTAGACCCATTTACACTCGGGTTCGTGCGAGATAATGCATCTGACTCATCACAAGCTGCAATCACTTCGACAAATTCAAATCCGCGTTCTTTGTACTCGTTTAGAATTGATTCTTGAGCAGGAATGGCTGCTAAACGAGAGTCTTTTTTTACAATATAAAACTTCATCTAATCACCCTTTCATCATTAACTAGAATTTAAGCAGAGTATCTACTAATCAACTGTAATACTTTGGGATGAATTAGTGCTGAACTAAAATTAACCAGTGTTTTGTAAAGGGGGTTTACAAGGTGTTAATCAAGGCAATTTTTTTGTGAAAAATAGGTCTTCAATAAAACATCGAATACTACCCGAAAAATCCCGCACTTTATCGTTATTTTATTGCAACTTTGTTAGCAGTTTGCGATGGTACGCTGGCAAATTAATTACAGGATTAACAATGAAAAAAGCAGTTCTCAAATTGAGTGCTTTGGTATTGCCTTTAGCAGTATCTTCAGCTGTGATGGCGTCATCTGTTGAGCAAACTAAAGGCTCATTCGTTGACAAGTTCCGTCAGCTAGATGAAGCACTTCCAACTCCAAACGTATACCGTAGTGCAGCCGGTGAACCCGCTGAAAATTACTGGCAACAGCAAGTAAACTACGACATCGATGTAAAGCTTGATGAAAAGAAACGCCGCTTAACAGCAAGCCAAACTATCGAATACAAAAATAACTCGCCGCACACGTTAAAGTACCTTTGGTTACAACTAGACCAAAATATCTTTAAATCTGACTCAATTGCTGAAATGACATCAACTTTCAATGGTAAAACATTGCAAGGTGACCCTCAGCCAAAATCAACTAAATTGAGCTTAGGTCAGTTACGTCGTCAGCAATTCATGGCCGACAACGAGCTGGGTTATCAAATCGCCAATGTTAAAGACGAAGACGGAAAAGAGCTTAAAGTTACTGTAGTAGATACCTTAATGCGTATCGACTTAAACGAGCCGCTTAAACCGGGTAAAGACGTTGAGTTCAGCATGGACTTCGCCTTTAACATTGTTGAAGAAGACGCCGTTGGCGCGCGTTCAGGTTATGAACACTTTGAAGAAGATGGTAACGATATCTTTTTATTAGCGCAGTGGTTCCCTCGTCTTGCTGCATACACTGACTATGAAGCCTGGACTAACAAAGCTTTCTTAGGAAGCGGTGAGTTTACACTTGAGTTTGGTGATTATGATGTAGAAATTACAGTACCTGCTGATCACATCGTATCGGCAACAGGTAAGCTTGATAACCCAAGCAGCGTTCTGACTAGCACACAGCGTAAGCGTCTTGAACAAGCTGAAGATGCTAAGCGCCCTGTTTTCATCGTGACTGAAGAAGAAGCGTTAGAAAACGAGAAAGAAGGCACAGACAAAACAAAAACATGGCACTTCAAAGCTGAAAATGTACGTGACTTTGCATGGGCTTCTTCACGTAAATTTATGTGGGACGCAAAAGGCTATCATCAAGGCGGTAAAGATCAGCCGTTAGTAATGGCAATGTCTTTCTACCCGAAAGAAGGTGGCGACCTTTGGAAGAAGTACTCTACTGAAGCTGTTGTTCATACAATGGAAGTGTATTCACGCTTCTCGTTTGACTACCCTTACCCTGTGGCTCAGTCTGTAAATGGTCCTGTAGGTGGTATGGAATATCCAATGATCACCTTCAATGGCCCGCGTACTGACCTACAAGACGACGGTACTCGTACTTACTCACAAGCAGAAAAGCGTTTCTTAATCGGCGTTGTTATCCACGAAGTAGGTCACATTTACTTCCCTATGGTGGTTAACTCTGATGAACGTCAATGGACGTGGATGGATGAAGGTCTTAACAGCTTCTTAGATGGTGTTGCTGGTCGTGAATGGGACCACACAATTCCTTGGGGTGTTGAGCCTCGCGATGTTGTTGCATACATGAAGTCTGAAAACCAAGTGCCTGTTATGACTCAGTCAGACAGCGTATTACGTTTAGGCCCTAATGCTTATACTAAGCCTGCTGCTGCACTTAACATTTTACGTGAAGTGATCCTTGGCCGTGAGTTATTCGACTTTGCATTTAAAGAATATGCACAGCGTTGGAAGTACAAGCGCCCTACTCCAGCTGATTTCTTCCGTACTATGGAAGAAGCATCAGGTGTTGACCTTGATTGGTTCTGGCGTGGTTGGTTCTACACCACAGATCACGTTGATATCTCGTTAGACAAGGTTTACCAACTTCGTTTAGATACCAAAAACCCTGATATCGACTTTAATCGTTTACGTGATATCGAAGCTGACAAGCCAATGCCGTTATTCGTAAAACGTAATAAAGAAGAAGGCAAAAAACTGTGGGTTGAAGAAAACCCAGACGTAACTGACTTCTACGACGAAAACGACCGCTTCACAGTAACTAACAAAGAGCGCAACGCGTATAACAAATTCCTTAAAGGTTTAGAGCCTTGGGAACGTAAAACGTTTGAGCGTGCAATCAAAGAAGATAAAAACTACTACGTACTTGAGTTCTCAAACTTAGGTGGCTTAGTCATGCCTATCTTACTTGAGCTTACTTATGAAGATGGTACGAAAGAAGAGCAGTACATTCCGGCTGAAATCTGGCGTCGTAACCACAAGCATGTACAAAAGCTAATTGTTACAGAAAAAGGTAAAAACCTAGTGTCTGTTACAGTCGATCCACGCTGGGAAACAGCGGATGTTGATGTAGAAAACAACAACTACCCGCGTCGTATTATTCCATCACGCATTGAAGTGTACAAACGTGAGAAGAGTAAAGCGAAAGTTAGCCGCGATATCATGCAAGATATTAAAACTGAGCTGAAAAAAGACGACGAAAAAGATGCTGAGGAGCAACAATAATGCGCTTTACAGCCATTATTCTTGCTTTATTACTGAGTGCGCCAACTATGGCGCACCAGTTAAAAGCGTCTGTGACTACCGTGTTATTTAACAAACGGACTAACAACATAGAGCTGATGCATCGTTTTTATTTACATGATACAGAACACGCCGTTGAGCATTTGTTTGACGGCAATGCTGATATATTAAGTAATAAAGAAGATCAAAAGCGTTTTGCTGATTATGTTGAGTCACATATTGCTCTACAAACTTTAGGTGGCAAACCACTTGAACTTAAAGATGTGGGTGCGCAAGTTGATGGTAAATTCTTTTGGGTTTATCAAGAAGTCACGATACCAGAGGGAATTCATGGTATTCGTATGAGCAACGGAGCACTTCGTGACCTATGGCCAGCACAAGTAAATATGGTAAACATTGAAGGCAAAGGAAAGGTAAAAACACTGACCTTTAGCCAAGATGATACCTGGCTTGAGGCTAGGTTTGAGTCGGTCAATCCAGAGTAATACCAATCCAAAAGGATTAAAAAAGTTCCTTTTTTAATCCTTTGATCCTTTAATTAACCCATTTCGTAAACTATCTTATTAATGGGCTTCAAAATTTTCCCAACTCTCATATACAGGGATTTATATGACTATCCATGACAACAATATCCGTGGTGTAATCTTTGACTTAGATGGTACTTTGGTTTCATCAGAGTTGGATTTTTCGCTTATCAAAGCGCAGGTAGGCTGTCCTGTTGAGAATGACTTACTTGCTTACATTGCATCATTACCTTCGCCTTACATGCGTGAAGAGGCGATGAACATAGTTCATCAGCATGAACTCATAGATGCACAACACGCTCATTTATTGCCAGGTGTTGCTGAGGCAATTACTAGGCTGAAAGAAAATAATATCCCGATGGCGATTGTAACTCGTAACTACGACCGTGCAGCTGCTATTAAATTAAAGAATAACCCCTTACCAATAGAAACTGTGCTGACTCGCTCTGATGCGCCAGCTAAGCCTGATCCAAGTGCCTTGAATGCGATTGCTACACTATGGGAGCTTGATCAGTCTGAGTTACTTTATGTTGGCGATTACTTATTTGATATTCAGGCTGCGCATAATGCCAATATGCGTGCTTGCTTGTACGCTCCGGATGAAATTCCTGAGTATGCGAATCAGGCCGATTATGTAATGCATCATTTTTCAGAACTACCTACTTTGGTTGACTCATTCCAAGAAAATAAGGTGTTATGTTAAATAGCCTTGTTTTTAATTTTTCCTGAGATTTATTGTTAGTTTTTTATTTTTCTAAATGTCCTAGTACTAGCCCAAGCCGTCATGAGTTGCTAAAATATCGGCAATTATCAAATGTATTCATAGAGGCATAAGATGGGCAGAGCATTTGAAGTCCGCAAAAACGCCATGGCTAAAACAGCCAATGCAAAAACTAAAGTAAATTCTAAGTACGGTAAAGAAATCTACGTTGTTGCTAAAAATGGCGAACCAGATCCAGAAGTTAACCAAGCGCTAAAACGTATTATTGAGCGTGCAAAAAAAGACCAAGTTCCAGCACACGTAATCGATAATGCAATCAAAAAAGCAGCTGGTGGAGCAGGGGAAGACTATTCTCCAGCACGTTACGAAGGCTACGGCCCAGGTAACTGTATGGTAATTGTAGACTGTTTAACTGATAACCCTAACCGTACTATCAAAGATGTACGTTTACCGTTTACAAAAACAGATTCAAAAATTGGCACACCGGGTTGTGTAGCGCATATGTTCGATCACTTAGCTGTTTTAGGCTTTGAAGGTGATGACGACGAAGTTGTACTTGAAGCGCTAATGATGGCTGATGTAGACGTAACGGATGTAGAAGTAGAAGATGGCAAAGTGTCAGTTTTCGCTCCACATACAGAGTACTACAAAGCAAAAACTGCTCTTGAAGAAGCATTTGAAGGTATTAACTTTGAAGTAGACGAAATCACGTTTGTTCCACAAGTTCATACTGACATCACTGATCCAGATGATATCGCAAACTTTGAAAAGTTTATTTCTATGCTTGATGACTGTGATGACGTGCAAAACGTTTATCACAATGCGATTGTCAAAAACTAATTTTAAAAAAATTAGTATAAAAAGGGGCATTTGGTAACAAATGCCCCTTTTTTAATAGATTTTTATTATGTCGTGAATGATGAGTATTCACTGTCGTTATGAGTTCAATTGATATTAGTCAAAAAAAAGCAGCCCTTAGGCTGCTATGAACGACACATGAAACTCGAAGGAGAGTTGTGTAGTGGCTAATTTAACGACTTATATTTTATACGGAACGCATGCAATAATGGTTCAGTATAACCACTAGGTTGTTTAACTCCCTCTAATACAAGGGCTAAAGCTGCTTGATAAGCAACACTTTGTGCTAAGGTTTCGGCTGAATCAGCCATATTTTTGTAAGCCGGATCACCTTCATTTTGTCCATCAACAACTTTCGCCATGCGTGCCATGGTTTTTCTAATTTGCTCTTCAGAACAAACCCCATGATACAGCCAGTTGGCCATGTGCTGGCTTGAAATACGCAGTGTGGCACGGTCTTCCATCAAGCCTACATGGTTGATGTCTGGTACTTTTGAGCAACCAATACCTTGGTCAATCCAACGCACAACATAACCTAAAATACCCTGTGCATTGTTATCAAGTTCGGCTTGAATATCTTCTTTGCTTAAGCTGCTGGCATCTTTCATAAGCGGCGGAGTGAGTAAGCTGGTAAGGCTTGCTTCTTTGCGGTCCATAAGCGCTTTTTGACAGGCAAATACATCAATATCATGATAATGCATAGCATGCAGTGTTGCAGCAGTAGGAGAGGGCACCCACGCGGTATTTGCACCACTTTTCGGGTGACCACTTTTTTGTTCCATCATTAACGCCATTTTATCTGGCATTGGCCACATACCCTTACCAATCTGTGCTTTACCACTAAGGCCAGTTGCAAGACCAATATCTACGTTGCGATCTTCGTATGCGCTGATCCAAGGTTCAAGTTTAATAGCGCCTTTTGGCAGTACTACACCTGCTTGCATTGAAGTATGAATTTCGTCACCAGTGCGGTCTAAGAAGCCGGTATTGATGAATACAACACGCTTTTTAGCTTCGAAAATACAGGCTTTTAAGTTAGCTGATGTACGGCGTTCTTCATCCATAATACCCATTTTAATGGTGTTTGCTGGTAAGCCTAGCAGCTGCTCAACGCGGGTAAATAGGGTATTAGTGAATGCCACTTCTTCTGGGCCATGCATTTTTGGTTTAACAATGTTAATGCTATTAGCCGTTGAATTTTTGAGGGTGCTTGTGCCTTTTAAATCATGAAGCGCTGCGGTGCTGGTGATAATGGCATCCATAATGCCTTCAAACACGTCATTGCCTTCACTATCTTGGATAGCTGGGTTAGTCATTAAATGGCCAACGTTACGCACAAACATCATGCTACGGCCTTTTAGCGTGATTGTTTCCCCATTTACACCTTGATATTGGCGGTCTTGTGCTAAACGGCGCTCAATGGTTTTGCCATCTTTGTTAAATGCTTCTACAAGGTTTCCTTGCATTAAACCAAGCCAGTTTTGATAAACATTTACTTTGTCTTCGGCATCAACGGCAGCAACAGAATCTTCACAGTCCATAATCGTTGTAAGGGCTGCTTCTAGTAGTACATCTTTAAGGCCTGCTTTATCTGCTTGGCCGATTGGGTGATGATGGTCAATTTGCAGCTCTACATGTAAGCCATTATTTTTCAATAAGATAGCGCTTGGGTTTTGCGCTTCACCTTGGTAGCCAATAAGTTGTTCAGGATTTGCTAAACGAACCTGACTACTGTCACGTAATGTGATTAAAAGCTCATTATTTACTACTGCATAGCTGGTGCTTTCGATGTGTGAGCCATTTGCTAAAGGCAATGCTTTATCGAGGAACTGGCGGGCATAAGCCATTACTTTAAAGCCACGTACAGGGTTGTATGTAGAGCCTTTCTCTGCGCCGTCATCTTCACTCAATACATCAGTGCCGTATAGCGCATCATACAAAGAGCCCCAGCGAGCATTCGCTGCGTTTAGAGCAAAGCGTGCATTGCTTACTGGCACAACGAGCTGCGGCCCAGCTGTACTTGCGATTTCAGGCTCTACTTGCTCTGTTTCTATGCTGAAGCTAGCTGGCTCAGGAACGAGGTAGCCAATGTCTTCAAGGAATGCTTGATAGTTAGTTGCATCCCATACCGGCTGCTGCTTGTGGTAGTCATCAATCTTAGCTTGAAGTTGTTCGCGTTTTTCTAAAAGTGCACGATTGATTGGCGTTAGTTCATTGACGATATCAGCAAAACCTTGCCAAAAGGTGTCTGTGCTAATGCCTGTTCCAGGTAAAAGTTGCTGTTCAACAAACTGTGCAAGTTGTTGATCAACGCTTAAACCGTTAAGTGAGAGAGTGGTCATAATAATGTCCTTTAAACGAGCTTAATTTGATCATTCATGGTTCAACCATATCGTAAAAAAGGCTAATAAGCAGGCTATTTACCATTCACTAAAAATATAGTGGCAATAACAACTATAAATTTACTAAATCCAAAAAATCCGCCTAATGTTGAGTTAAGCGCTACGAAGCAAATGCCAAGTAGCCACTCTCACTAACAAAAAATAGATAACCCGTTCGAAGGATTTTTATTATGACAACATATCAACGCGAAACCGATAACCTAGCTACTTTATGTCAAACACAAGGCAAAACGTGGCAGTCAATCAACCCAGAATACGCAAGCCGTATGCGCTTACAAAACCGTTTTCGTACGGGTCTAGACATTGCTCAATACACTGCAGACATTATGCGTGCAGACATGGCAGCCTACGATGCTGACCACAGCCAATACACACAATCATTAGGTTGTTGGCATGGTTTCACTGCACAGCAAATGATGATGGCAATTAAACGTCATAACAAAACAACCAAACGCAGCTATGTATACCTAAGTGGCTGGATGGTTGCGGCACTTCGCTCTGAGTTTGGTCCATTACCTGACCAAAGTATGCATGAAAAAACATCTGTTCCAGCGCTAATCGAAGAAATCTACACTTTCTTAAAGCAAGCTGATGCACGTGAACTTGACCACCTTTACAAAGACCTAGACGAAGCGAAAGCTAACGGCGGTGATGTTCAAGCTGTACTAAATAAAATCGATAACTTTGAAAGCCATGTTGTGCCAATTATTGCTGACATCGATGCGGGTTTCGGTAACGAAGAAGCAACTTACCTACTGGCTAAAAAGATGATTGAAGCGGGTGCATGTGCTATCCAAATCGAGAACCAAGTATCTGACGCAAAACAATGTGGTCACCAAGCTGGTAAAGTAACTGTACCGCATGAAGATTTCCTAGCAAAAATTAACGCTGTTCGTTACGCATTCTTAGAGCTTGGTATTGATAACGGTATTATCGTTGCTCGTACTGACTCATTAGGTGCAAGCCTTACTCAAAAAGTGCCTGTATCTAAAACACCTGGCGACCTTGCTAGCCAATACACGTCGTTCCTTGAAACAACACCTGTAAACAGTGTAGATGACTTAAATGAAGGCGACACAGCAATGAAGCTGAATGGTCAGCTTTGCAAACCAACACGTTTAGATAATGGTTTATACCAGTTCCGTGAAGGCACAGAGAAAGACCGCGTAGTTCTTGATTGTGTAACTAGCTTACAATCAGGCGCAGACTTACTGTGGATTGAAACAGAAAAGCCAAACGTTAAACAAATCGCTGAGCTTGTAAACCGCGTTAAAGAGCAAGTACCAAATGCTAAGCTGGTATACAACAACTCACCGTCGTTCAACTGGACACTTAAATTCCGTGAGCAAGTATATGCTGAGTGGCAAGAACAAGGTAAAGACCTATCTGCTTACCCAAGCATCGATGACAATAAAGCATTAATGGCGCCAGAAATGGATGACACAGAGCTTGCAGCGGCAGCAGATGTACTTGTACAAAACTTCCAAAAAGATGGTGCACGTGAAGCGGGTATCTTCCACCACCTAATCACGCTACCAACTTACCATACAGCGGCGCTAAGCACTGATATTCTATCAGAAGGCTATTTCGGCGACCTAGGCATGCTTGCGTATGTTCGCGACGTACAACGTCAAGAAATCCGCCGTGAGCAAGCATCAGTGAAACACCAAGACCTAGCAGGTTCAAACATTGGTGATACTCATAAAGAGTACTTCTCTGGTGAAAATGCGCTTAAAGCCGGTGGTGAAGCAAATACCATGAACCAGTTCTAACCAAGTTGTAATTTCCTGCGTATACCCAGGCTACGTGAAGATGTAATTTTCAGCGCTATCACAGGGGTTTCAATACAAGGCGTGACAATGAAGGAATGTAGGTACCTTTCGATTTGTCACAACGTAGTAGTGGAGCCCCTGTGAAGCGCCCGAAGGGCAAGGCTAAAACGCATTTATACTGCGTTATTGATTTTAATAAGGGAACCACCATTATCTGCAATCAATGCCTTGTCTAAATGCGTTTTATCTCTTGCTGAAACCTGCATCTCCACGCAGCCTGGGTATAAAATTCAATAATGTTGTTAGGGGCCTTCGGGCCCTTTTTCACATTTTAGCTATCAGCTTTCAGCCGTCAGCCATCAGACTCGCATCTCACATCTCACATCTCACATCTCGCATCTCGCATCTCGCATCTCGCACCTCGCATCTCTCACTTCGCATCTCTCACTTCGCATCTCTCACTTCGCATCTCTCACTTCGCATCTCGCATCTCGGATCACTCTTTAACCAAGTCTTGGATCAGCTATTTACTAGCTTATAAAAATACAGATCACGCATTTACCAGCTTAAGAATTTTAGATCAGGATTTAACTACCTCCGCCTCATGAGCCTTAATTTAGGGCTTATTGGCAGAGCACAGCCTCTAGAATGGCCAAAGTTAGGTCATATAAACGGCAATTTAATGCTGTTTTGTAAAATCTTGCGATTTACAAACCGATTTTTTATTAACTCACCCAAGCTATAAACCGATTTTTTACCAACTCAACATCCTCACAAACCAAAATTTTACTAACTGAAGCTAGGTTTCTAGCGGCACAAACCGATTTTTTACTAACTCAAGTTACTGATTTTGGCTATAAACCGATTTTTTACTAACTGCTTTTGGATTAATGTCCGATATTTGATAAATATATGTAAGGAGTTACTCACATTGTGACTGTAAAGGGGGTTTACAGGGGAGGAGTTAGCGAGGGGAAAGTTAGAAAGGGGAAAGTTAGAAAGGGGGAAGTTAGAAAGGGGAAAGTTAGAAAGGGGAAAGTTAGAAAGAGTAAAGTTAGAAAGAGTAAAGTTAGAAAGAGTAAAGTTAGAAAGAGTAAAGTTAGAAAGAGTAA
>NZ_SGPD01000021.1:0-20837 GCF_004208935.1 Pseudoalteromonas sp. CO109Y | reverse complement strand
CCCCCTTAGCTCAGTTGGTTAGAGCGACGGACTGTTAATCCGCAGGTCCCCCGTTCGAGTCGGGGAGGGGGAGCCAACTCCACGAATCTATTAAAATTTTATCTACTACTATTCGTCGATTGTATTAGACTTTAAAGCACTTATAATCTAACCTAATTTAAGTTTATTCTATATTATGCTTTAGAATACAACGACTATACTTAAAGCAATCAATCAAGGAATTGATTCCTTCCTTTAGGCTTTTAAAAGATAAGAACATGGCTGGCTTTAAAAAACTTATTTTTATACAACTTATATCTTGGTTGCTGTTTGCATTATTAGGTGGTTACTTTATTGCGCTTAGCTTTGATAGCGCAGTCAGTGATGCACAGCAAAAAGCACAGCGTGTAGTAAACGCATATATAAATACACAAACCATTGAGCAACTTGCACCAGAGAAAATACAAAAAGCATTTGCCGATGGCAGTACTTTTTCTAAACTTGTGATCCGTGATCAATCAGGTCAAGTGGTTAGCATGGTAGAATCTAGCCAATCCCTACCCTTGTTTGCTGAAATAGTTAATAACAGTTTTAATTCCATTCGCCCTCAGTTCGCCGTTAATCAAACATCTGACATTAAAGTAGAGTTTACGATTAATGCACACAACCTGGCTAGCCTATTACAACAGTCTTTATTTATTGTCGTTTTGATTTCAGGCCTTATTGCCCTACTTCCTATTATTTATATGAAGAGTATGTTCCGCCGCCTAAATCGTAAAATTAGTACGACTATTTCAGATATCGTTGATATTTATATCAACCAAAATCAGGTTAATGGTGACCTCGAGCAAGCGATGGATACCACCCGCTTAAAGAAGCTAAGCAAAGATTTAATTCCATCGTTCAATCGCCTATCGCATTTCTTACAGACCAAGCATGATGACATTCAAAATAATGCGCTAAATATTAAAAAAGAAGCGTATAAAGATGTAGTTACAAACCTTGGCAATCGAAATATGTTTGTTGAGTACTACGAAAAGAATATTGAGAACGCAGAAAAGAGCACCTTTGGTTCGCTTGCTATGGTTCGTTGTAGCGAATTGCAAACCATCAACCAAACCCGTGGTTACCAAAAAGGTGATGAATACGTAAAAGGTGTGGCCGATATTATCAAACATATTAGCGGCACCTATACAGGCAGTCAGGTTTTTCGTTTAAACAGCTCTGACTTTGCAGTGGTATTGCCTAATACCCCTCTTAAAGAAGCTGAACGCTTTGGCGATAACTTACAATCGCGTTTTACTCAGTATCAGCAAAACCAAGAATTAAGTTCAGTTGCTAACACGGGTATTGTTGGCTACGAAAAAGGTAAGCCGCTTGGTGAGTTATTATCGATTGTTGATAATGCAATGAGCATGGCGCAATCAAAACAAGCAAATGCATGGCATGTGCAGCGCGAAACAGACTTAGTTAATAACGCCAGCGCAGGTTTTGGTAACCAAAACTGGCGTAAAGTTATTAGCGAAGTGATTGAGTCGAAACGTGTTCACTTGGTTATGCAGAACATTATGCCAATAGGTAAAAGTGTTAAAGCCTATGCTGAGATCCAAGTTCGTTTTAAAACCGCAGAAAATCAAATGCTGCCAACAGCCTCTTTTCTTGCTATGGCAGAGAAACTAGAAATGGCAATGGAAATTGACCGTTTAATTATCGATACCACTTTAGAAAAAGTTAAAACGCGTAATTTCTCTGAAAAATTCTTTGGTATTAATGTTACGGCATCAAGCGCTCACAATGATCAGTTTGTGATATGGTTAGAACGCCGCTTACTTAAAGACAGTAACATCGCATCAAAACTTATTTTTGAAGTCAGTGAGTTTGGATTACAACAAAACATTAAAGCAAGTAAACGCTTTATCGATATGGTACATCGCGTGGGCGCACGCATTACTGTAGAACGCTTTGGTGTGGGGTTAACCTCATTTAAATTCTTTAGAGACTTAAAACCTGACTTTATCAAAATGGATGCAAGCTATACTCGCGGCCTCGAAGAAGATAAAAACAATCAATACTTTATGCGTTTAATGGTGGATCTAGCTCACCGTATTGGTGTGAGTGTATTTGCTGAAGGCGTAGAAAGCCAAGAAGAAAAACATATCATCGAAACGCTGTGCTTAGATGGTGTGCAAGGCTATTACATCGAAAAGCCAAAAGATATCTAACCTCTCTTTAAGGCCCAAAAAACCTTACTATTTTTGGGCCTATTCCAGCTATACCCAAGCCACCTCAAGATGCAGAATTCAGCGTTTCACAGGTGCTTAATATCAAGGCGTTACTTTGCAACAATGGTAGTCCCTTTTAAGAAGTAACAACGATGAGAGTAAGTGCCTGTGAAACGCCCAAAGGGTTGGTTTAAAAGCGATTTATACTGCGTTATTGATTTTAACAATAGAACCACTATTGTTTGCAATCAATGCCTTGCCTAAATCGCTTTTAATTCCAACTGAAACTCGCATCTTGAGGTGGTTTGGGTATATTAACTTTGCTTTAACACTTTAATCGTAAACAGCTTTGTTAATTTTAGCTATTCGTCCCTCATGTGTTGTGTCGGCCCCCATAAAAAAGGATAATAGAGCCGTTTTTATTCTCGTGAGGCACGCATGACAGAGTATGTCTTGTTATTGATTGGCACTGTGCTAGTCAACAACTTCGTTTTAGTTCAATTCTTAGGTTTATGCCCGTTTATGGGTGTATCGGGTAAGTTAGATACCGCGATTGGTATGTCTTTAGCCACAACCTTTGTACTTACACTTGCCTCCGTGACCAGTTATCTGGTGAATCATTATATTTTGATCCCGCTGGATATCGAATTTTTGCGTACCATGAGTTTTATTTTGGTTATCGCTGTTGTCGTGCAATTTACCGAAATGGTGGTGAGAAAAACCAGCCCGACACTTTATCGCTTATTAGGGATTTTCTTACCGCTTATCACCACTAACTGTGCTGTTTTAGGTGTTGCTCTACTTAATATCAAAGAAGACCACTCATTCTTACAATCGGCTGTGTACGGCTTTGGTGCCGCAGTGGGCTTCTCTATGGTGTTAATACTGTTTGCCGCATTACGTGAGCGTTTAGCTGCGGCTGATGTCCCTGCTCCTTTTAAAGGTGCTTCAATTGCGATGATCACCGCAGGCCTTATGTCGATGGCCTTTATGGGTTTTACAGGATTAGTGAAGTTTTAATATGACCTTGTTTTATGCTTTGATAGCGTTAGGTTCATTAGCGCTAATATTTGGTTTAATTTTAGGTTTTGCCGCCGTTCGTTTTCGCGTTGAGAGCAACCCTATTGTTGACCAAATTGATACCATTTTACCGCAAACACAGTGTGGCCAATGTGGCTACCCTGGCTGTCGTCCCTATGCAGAAGCAATTGCCAATGGTGACGAAATCAATAAGTGCCCACCAGGCGGCGAAGCCACGGTAAAAAAACTCGCTGATTTAATGGGTGTTGAAGCAAAACCGCTGGCTGGCGGTGAGCAAGCAGATCCAGTTAAAACCGTTGCCTATATTCGTGAAGATGAATGTATTGGCTGTACCAAATGTATTCAAGCCTGCCCTGTTGATGCCATCGTTGGCGCAACTCGCCAAATGCACACTGTATTAATTGATGAATGTACCGGTTGTGACTTATGTGTTGAACCATGCCCTGTAGACTGTATTGATATGCTGCCTGTCAAAGAAACCAAACAAACCTGGAAATGGCAATTAAACGCAATCCCTGTGACTCAGGTAGATTAGGAGCACAGATGGAAAAGTTAATAGATCAAATTAAACAAGGCAAAGTGTGGTCTATACCTGGAGGCGTTCACCCACCTGGTCAAAAGCTGCAATCAACAACACAAGCCATTGCAAGACTACCACTACCAGACAAGCTCGTTGTATCACTAAAACAACATATTGGTGCTAACGGTAAACTTATTGTTGAAAAAGGCCAGCAGGTTCTAAAAGGCCAAGCATTAACTAAACCCAGCGGCAATTGGTCAGTGCCTGTGCACGCGCCAACATCAGGGTTGATCAGCGATATTTGCCCAATGCCCTCTGCTCACCCGTCGGCGTTGCCTGAACTTAGCGTAATTATTGAACCTGATGGTGAAGATAACTGGTGCGAGCTTCACCCTGTGCCTGATGCTAAAGCACTTTCCCATGATGAGCTTGTAGATATTATTCATCAAAGTGGTATTGCAGGTATGGGCGGTGCTGGCTTCCCAACTTATGTAAAAGCAGATACCCGAAAAGCCATTGAGTTTTTAATTGTTAATGCTGTTGAGTGTGAGCCTTATATCACTGCTGATGACATGCTAATGCGCGAACATGCCGATGGCATAATTGCCGGTATTGAATTAATGCAGCAGCTGTTAAGTCCACAGCTGACAATTATTGGTATTGAAGATAATAAGCCCGATGCCATTGCTGCCATGAAACTCGCAGCACAACATAACGACAGTATCATAGTGCAAACAGTACCAACGGTTTACCCTTCTGGCGGTGAAAAACAGCTAATTAAATTGCTAACGGGCAAAGAGGTCCCTAGTGGCAGTATTCCTGCCGATATTGGTATGTTGGTGCAAAATGTCGGTACTTTATTTGCGGTAAATCAAGCCGTACATGAAGGTAAGCCTCTTATAGAGCGTGTAGTAACGGTAACCGGTAACACCATCCATAAACAAGGTAATGTGTGGGCTTTACTAGGCACTGAAATTAAACATTTATTAGACTGCCAAGGCTTTTCTCCGGTTCCACAGCAACGTGTGGTTATGGGCGGTCCAATGATGGGCTTTACCTTACCAACCGTGCGTATTGGTGTGGTTAAAACGACGAACTGTATTTTAGCGCCAGATCACCAAGAGCTTGCTGAGCCGGGTGATGAAAAAGCCTGTATTCGTTGTAGTGCCTGTGCTGACGCCTGCCCTGCTTCATTGTTACCTCAGCAATTACAATGGTTTGCTAAGTCTAAAGAATACGACAAACTCAACGAGCACAATTTATTCGATTGTATTGAATGTGGCGCCTGTGCTTATGTTTGCCCAAGCGAAATACCCTTGGTGCAGTACTATCGTGTTGCTAAAGCTGAAATCAAAGAGCAGCAAGCAGAGCAAATCAAAGCAGAGCGAGCAAAAGAGCGTTTTGAAGCACGTAAAGAGCGCTTAGAGCGCGAACAAGAAGAGCGTCAAAATCGCCATAAACGTAAGCCGGCTGCTAAGTCAGATGGCGAAAAACAAAAAGTGGCCGATGCACTCGCGCGTGTTAAATCTAAATCTGATGATAAAGACAGTAAGTCAGCTGTCGCTGCAGCTATTGCCCGTGCGAAAGCGAAAAAGCAAGGTGCAGAGATTGAGCCTGATAACTCTGAAGTGGCTAAAGAGCGTGCAGCACGTAAAGAACAAGCACGTAAATACAAAGAGCAAAAAGCACTAGAGCAAGGTGAAGAAGGCGTCGATAAAGACGATAAAAAGTCTGCTGTTGCTGCCGCTATTGCCCGCGCTAAAGCGAAAAAAGCCGCACAAGCTACAGAAGAAAACGCTTCTGCTGAAACTGACGCTGCGCCAAAAGATGACAAAAAAGCTGCTGTTGCAGCTGCTATCGCTCGTGCTAAAGCGAAAAAAGCAGCGCAAGCTGTTGAAAATCAAACTGAAGCTGAAGAAGATAGCGCACCAGTTGATGACAAAAAAGCTGCTGTTGCTGCTGCAATCGCTCGTGCTAAAGCAAAAAAAGTAGCGCAAGCTGCTGAGAATCAAACTGAAGCTGAAGAAGATAGCGCGCCTGTTGATGACAAAAAAGCTGCTGTTGCTGCTGCAATCGCTCGTGCTAAAGCGAAAAAAGCAGCACAAGCTGCTGAGAATCAAACTGAAGCTGAAGAAGATAGCGCGCCAGTTGATGACAAAAAAGCTGCTGTTGCAGCTGCTATCGCCCGTGCTAAATCCAAAAAAGCAGCTAAAGAGCAAGCGCAGAGTGACGACTCTTCACAGCAAACTAATGATTCAAGTGCTGAGGCAGATGCCCAGCCACAAGCTGACGCTCCTGAATCTAACGAAGATAAGAAAAAAACTGCCGTTGCTGCCGCTATCGCTCGCGCCAAAGCGAAAAAAGCCGCTAAAGAGCAAGCACAGAGTGACGATTCTTCAGAGCAAATAAATGATTCAAATGATGAGGCTGATGCCAAGCCGCAGTCTGATGCTCCTGAATCTAGCGAAGATAAGAAAAAAGCCGCTGTTGCAGCTGCCATAGCTCGCGCCAAAGCGAAAAAGGCCGCTAAAGAGCAAGCGCAGAGTGACGAATCATCAGAACAACTTGATGATTCAAGCGATACGGATGATTCAAAACCGCAGGTTGATGAACCTGAGTCTAGCGAAGATAAGAAAAAAGCAGCGGTCGCTCGTGCCATTGCAAGAGCTAAAGCGAAAAAGTTACAACAAGAAGGAAACGATAAGTCATGAAACTAACCATGGCGAGTTCGCCGCATAATCATAGCCATAAATCATTAAGCCGATTAATGATGACAGTGATTGCTGCGTGTATTCCAGGCTTAATCGCGCAAGTTTTCTTTTTTGGTAGCGCTGTTTTAATTCAGCTTGTTCTCGCGCTAATTACAGTTAGCGCCTGTGAAGCCGCTGTATTGATGCTTCGTAAACGCAAAGTTTGGCCAACACTCAGTGATGGTAGTGCGTGGTTAACAGGCGTATTACTGGCGTTGAGTATTCCCCCTTTAGCGCCTTGGTGGATTATCGTAATTGGCTGTATGTTTGCAATTGTTATTGTAAAGCAGCTTTATGGTGGCCTTGGCTTTAATTTATTTAACCCTGCTATGGCAGCTTATGTATTACTACTTGTATCGTTTCCGGTGCAAATGACAAGCTGGTTACCTGTTAGTGATTTACTTGCATCTCCAATCAGCTTCTCACAGCAGCTGTCTGTTATTTTCAATGGCTTTACCAGCGCTGGTTTTAGTGTTGATCAATTACGTGTAGCGATTGATGGCACAACCATGGCAACGCCGCTTGATACCGTTAAAACAGATGTCGCCCATCACCTAACGGTGGCTGAGAGCATGAGTAAGCCTCTTTTTAATGACTGGTTTGGCCTTGGTTGGGGCTGGGTTAACCTCGGCTTTTTAATCGGGGGGCTTTATTTATTAAAAGCTAAAATCATTAATTGGCATATCCCTGTTAGCTTTTTAGCCTCATTGGCCGTGTGCAGTGGTATTGGTTATATTGCAGCTCCTGGCACAGAGCCAGGCGTGGTATTTCATTTATTCAGTGGTGCAACCATGTTAGGGGCATTTTTTATTGCTACCGATCCAGTTTCTGCATCAACAACGAATAGAGGCCGTTTAATTTACGGTGCGTTAATTGGTCTACTTGTTTACTTAATTCGTACTTTTGGTGGTTACCCTGATGCTGTGGCATTTAGTGTATTGCTGTTAAATATGGCGGTGCCTTTAATTGATTACTACACGCAACCACGTACTTACGGCCATGGGGTGAAATAATGATCCTTTCCTCAATGACTAAAAACGGCGCTATTCTTACAGCATTTGCGCTCATTACCACAGGCACTGTGGCCCTGACTCATAGCCTGACTGCTGAGCGTATTGAAGAGCAAGAAAAGCAACAACTTGCAGAGCAACTTCAACAAGTACTTGATGCCCATCATTATGACAATCAACTATACAAAGATTGTGTCGTGATCACCGATGAGCGCTTAGGTCCACGCCCAGAGCAAGTTATTTATCGTGCTTACAAAGACAATAAGCCTTACGCTTTAGTGATGCGCCATGTAACACCAAGTGGTTATAGTGGCGATATCAACTTATTAACGGCGGTTTTTGCGAATGGTGAAATAGCGGGTGTTCGTGTCACTAAGCACGAAGAAACACCGGGCCTTGGCGATAAAGTTGAGGTCAAAAAATCAGACTGGATCACCCTTTTCAAAGGCCAAAATGTACTGGGTGAAGATGATAGCCGCTGGGCTGTTAAAAAAGATGGTGGCCAATTTGATCAGTTTACTGGCGCAACCATTACACCGCGTGCCGTTGTCGGCTCAGTAAAACAAGCTGTGCTGTTTGCCCAAGCTGAATTTGATAACTTGTTTGCTGCGCCAAACACCTGTCAAGGAGCCAAGTAATGAGCCAAGTTAAAACTTTATTTAAAGATGGCATGTGGGCCAATAACCCTGCCCTTGTGCAGTTATTAGGCTTGTGCCCGCTACTTGCCGTTACCTCTACGATTACCAATGCATTAGGCCTAGGTTTAGCAACTTTATTGGTTCTGGTTGGTTCTAACGTCACCGTATCGATTGTGCGTAACTGGGTACCTAAAGATATTCGTATTCCTGTTTTTGTGATGATCATCGCAGGCTTTGTAACCATCGTGCAGCTAATGATGAATGCCTATACATTTGGCCTTTATCAATCACTGGGGATTTTTATTCCACTGATTGTTACCAACTGTGCCATTATCGGTCGCGCAGAAGCATTCGCTTCTAAAAATACCGTGCCACTTTCAGCCTTTGACGGCCTGATGATGGGACTTGGCTTTATGTTAGTTTTAGTGGTGCTAGGGGCAATGCGAGAGCTTATTGGTCAAGGTACGCTATTTGATGGCGCCGATTTATTATTAGGGCCATGGGCTGCTGCACTTCGAATTGAAGTATTTAGTTTTGATAACCAATTTTTATTGGCAATTTTACCACCGGGTGCCTTTTTAGGGCTTGGTTTATTGATTGCTGCAAAAAATGTCATTGATACACAAATAAAATCTAAGCAAGTTGTTACTCCAGAAGCAGAAAAAGCCCCTAGAGCCCGAGTGACAAGTTTAACTTAAAGGAGAGCACGCACCGTCACTGCCTGCTTTACGCCACCATGAATAAAGAAAAGCGCTATGAGATCTTATCTCGTTTACGTGAGCAAAACCCGCACCCAGAAACAGAGCTTGAATACTCAAGCCCGTTTGAATTATTAGTTGCGGTTACCTTATCAGCACAAGCTACAGATGTGGGTGTTAATAAAGCAACCCGTAAGCTATTCCCTGTTGCTAACACGCCTCAAGCGATTCTTGATTTAGGCCTTGAAGGCCTTCGCGATTACATCAAGACCATTGGTTTGTTTAATTCTAAAGCCAATAATGTCTATAAAATGTGTGAGATTCTGGTCAATAAACATAACTCAGAAGTACCAGAGAATCGTGAAGCGCTCGAAGCATTACCGGGTGTTGGCAGAAAGACCGCGAATGTAGTTTTAAACTGTGCCTTTGGCTGGCCGACAATTGCCGTAGACACGCATATTTTCCGCGTTTCTAACCGCACTAAGTTTGCCATGGGTAAAGATGTGGTGGCAGTTGAACAAAAATTAGAAAAAGTGGTACCTAAAGAGTTTAAGGTCGATGTACATCATTGGTTAATTCTGCATGGCCGCTATGTGTGTACTGCTCGTAAACCTAAATGCGGCAGTTGTATTATCGAAGACTTGTGTGAGTTTAAAGAAAAAACGGAATAGTTAAAGTCTACTCTAAGCAAACAATCTAAAGGTGATGCTCTTCACCTTCCCCTATCACTCCATAAGCTCATTTTGCTAAATGTGCCAAACATATAGTGTGGCACATTTAGTCTAGCCATTATCGCTGGTTTTGGCTCACCTGCTTTTTAATAAATTCTCGCGTATCATTTAACAACGATACTCTTGCTGGTTCGTGAACATACATCATGTGACCGCCGTGATAATAGTGATAGTCAATTTTATCAGCGTATATACCGTGTCTGTTTAAGGTGTATTCAGCATCAAAAAATGGCGTGACAATATCGTAATAACCAGAGGCGACCATCACTTTCATTTGCGGATTGCTGCGAAGCACATAAGATAAATCTGGCGCTGTATTGACGTATCTTGGCTCCCAGCCTTGTCCATCAGGAGCAGTGCGCCAGCGCCAGTTATCTGATAACTCAGGATCGCCAGGGTTTAGGTATTTTCTTTTCCACTGTACGTTTAAATCTGTACGCATGTATTTCATCAGTGCCGCTTTATATGCTGGCCCTATCACTTTTGACGCATCTTGCTTAGGAGCCGCTGTTAAATCGTCTCGTTCATCAAGCTTATAACGTCCATCAAGAAAGCCTACTGCGACGCCCTCATCACGCAATAACTCTTTAGCGAATCTAAAGGCATTAATGCGTAAATCAACCTGCTCAATATATTGTTTGCTTAGCCCTGTATAACGGTGAAGGCCATCAACAATTTGCTTTCGGTCAGCTTTACTAAGGGCATTCCCCTTAAATAAGGCTGGTAGTAATTCATCAACTGCAAATTGTCGGCTCGCATCAATAAACGCTTCAAAATCTCCAGATGTGTCTACTTTTTTATGATACCAAGCAGTTGCAGCAAGTGTGGGTATGTAAGTGATGTAAGAAATGATGTTGTCATCAACATAAGGGCTTGAACCTTGATAGTCTAAAGCTTGTGACACAAAAATAATGCCATTTACATTGATCAGGTGTTTATCCATAAGCACTTTAGAAACCGCTGCCGCTCGAGTTGTCCCGTAGCTCTCTCCCAATAAAAATATTGGTGCATTCCAGCGATTTTCTTTTGTTAGCCACTGGGCAATAAAATCAGCGATAGAAGATGCATCTTGATTTAAGCCCCAAAAAGCTTTGCTGTCAGTGTCACCTAAGGCACGCGAGTAACCTGTGCCAACAGGGTCCACAAACACCATATCAGTCACATCAAGTATCGTCTCAGGCGCATCTTTTAATTCGTAAGGAGCCATTCCTGGATGTGAAGCATCGCTTGGTACAACAACTCGTTTAGGACCATATGCACCCATATGTAACCAATTAGACGATGAGCCTGGGCCACCATTCCAGATAAATGTGACTGGTCTGTTTTTGTTATCGCTTGCAGCTATATAATCAAACGAAAAGATAGCAGCAGTTGGCTCTTCGTTTTTGTTTAATAAATAGGTTTCACCGGCTACAGCTTTGTATTTCAGCCTTTTGTCATTAAAAGTACCTTTATGCTGGGTCACAAATTTAGTGGCTTCTGGTATCGGCTTCTTACTGTTGTTTGAATTTGAGACTTCATCTGCATTAACCGCGCTTGTACAAAACGCAAACAATGTAGAGATGACTACAGTTTTGAAATTGGCAACATACGCCATGTTTTATTCTCCCTAGCAGGCTTATCTGTATCTGGCTTGAGTGGCTTTATCACTCAGTGTGCAATTAACCTTTTACTTAAGTGATTACTTTTACAGTAAGAACATGTAATTTCAACTATCTGCGATTAACACGTAAAAAGCTTATCTTTCTCGGTATAAAAAATATCAAAGTATTAATTTCACAAGCTTCCATCCTTTCGTTATGCTGTTGAGTAATGTGATATTTTTATGAGAATAGCTATGTTACCTTTACTTCGTATCTTATTAATTGAGCAAGATCCTGCCACCTTAAAAGAGCTTTCAACAAACCTAGCAAAAACAATCCCCAATTTTGAGCGCAGTGATGTTGATATCGACATTATTGAGTGCATTGAGCTCAAGCAGGCGTTGAAATATGTAGAGGAAGATGGCGATATTCAAGCTGTGGTACTTAGTTGGGATGTACTGAACAATGGCGAGCGCACCTATAGCCGTTTTATCGAGCAATTAAAAGGCATACGCCTTGAGCTGCCTGTTTATGTTATTGGTGACGATACGAAAGGCTTGGAAATAGTTAACGAGTCAGAAGAAATTGAATCTTTCTTTTTTAAAGATGAGGTCATTTCAGACCCTGAAGCAATCTTGGGCTATATGATCAATGACTTTGATGACCGTTCAGAAACCCCATTTTGGACCGCCTACCGTCGTTATGTGGGTGAATCGAACGATTCATGGCACACACCTGGTCACAGCGGCGGAGCTAGCTTTAGAAATTCTCCCTATATTAAAGACTTTTATCAGTTTTATGGCCGTAACGTATTTGTTGGCGACCTGTCGGTTTCTGTCGACTCGCTTGGTTCACTGTCTGACAGCACCAACACCATAGGTCGCTCTCAAGAATCAGCTGCGGCGACATTTGAAGTAAAACATACCTACTTTGTTACCAATGGGTCTTCCACTTCAAATAAGATTATTTTGCAAACTTTGCTGCGTAAAGGCGATAAGGTGATCATTGACCGAAACTGCCATAAATCAGTACATTACGGCATTTTGCAATCGGCTAGTTTACCTATTTACTTATCGAGTATTTTAAATCCTAAATATGGTATCTTCGCGCCCCCTTCACTGGCTGACATCAAGCAAGCGATTGAACAAAATAGCGATGCTAAATTACTGGTTTTAACTGGCTGTACTTACGATGGTCTACTTAGCGATTTAAAACAAGTAGTGGAATTTGCACATCAGCACGGTATTAAAGTGTTTATCGACGAAGCGTGGTTTGCTTACTCGCTTTTCCATCCGAGCTTACGACACTATTCGGCTATTAATGCTGGCGCAGATTATGTTACCCATTCGGCGCATAAAGTGGTTTCAGCGTTCTCTCAGGCGTCTTATATTCATGTTAACGACCCTGATTTCGATGCCGATTTCTTCCGTGAGATCTACAGTATTTACGCCAGTACTTCTCCAAAATATCAACTCATTGCTTCGCTGGATGTATGCCAAAAGCAATTAGAAATGGAAGGTTATAAATTACTAAATGCCCTGCTGAATCACGTTGCAGAGTTTAAGCAGCAAATGGCTTCACTGAAACAAATAAAAGTGCTCGATAAGCAAGATTTCATGGATATATTCCCTCACTTTAGTGGCGATAACATGGGTCACGACCCATTGAAGATCCTTATCGATATTAGTGAGTTACCGTATTCATTAAAGGATATTCATAAATTCCTATTAGATGAAATTGGCCTTGAAATAGAAAAATATACACACAGCACCATTTTAGTTTTATTGACTCTTGGTGGCACGCGCTCAAAAATCATTCGCCTTTACAACGCACTGAAAAAACTCGATAGTGGTAAAGTAAAACTCGCAACTTCAATGAGGCGCACACGCCTGCCAGAGAACCTACCTGCTATTGAATTAGCGTGCATTCCTAGTGATGCGTTCTATGGCGAACGTGAATCTGTGCCAATTAGCAAAAGTAACAACAGAATTTGTGCCGGATTAGTCACGCCTTATCCTCCTGGTATTCCGCTTTTAGTGCCGGGGCAACATATCACTAATGAGCATATCGAATATCTTAAAGAGTTGGCGGGTCAGGGCCTGACAATTCAAGGGAGCTTTGATGGCGAAATTTATGTACTTAAAGGTAAAGTGAAAAGCTAAACTTTCGCTTATACCGCAAAAACCTTATTGTTATGCAGCAACCTCTATTCATTGCTGCATAACATTACCCTTTTCACATCAAACACTTTACGCTTTGTCTCAATGCTACTGTGCATGCAATCGAAATAATTTATAATCCATTTTTAATAATTTTAATGCGCAGCGTTGTACCATGCTGCGTTATTGAAATTGTGCGAATTTAAAGACAAAAAAGAGGATGCTAATAATGCGCTTATTACACACAATGCTTCGCGTTGCTGATTTAGATAAATCAATTGAATTTTATACGCAGGTATTAGGTATGAAAGAGCTGCGCCGTGCAGACAACGAAGAGTACCGCTACACCCTTGCTTTTGTCGGTTATGGTGACGAAAAAGATTCGACCGTGCTAGAGCTTACTTATAACTGGGATACAGACAGCTATGATTTGGGTAATGCATATGGTCATATTGCTATCGAGTTTGATGATATTTATAAAGCCTGCGAAGACATTAAAGCTGCTGGCGGTAATGTGAGTCGTGAGCCGGGTCCTGTAAAAGGCGGCACAACTGAAATTGCATTTGTTAAAGACCCTGATGGTTATGCGATTGAGTTAATCCAGAAAAAAGATAACACCACTTTTTGATTCATACTGGCTATTTCAGCGATTGCTGAGATAGCCACTTTGCGAGTGCTTTTTCAAGTTCAGCAAAATTAATTGGCTTTGCGATATGGTCACTGATACCAATTTTTGCGCTTGTTTCGATATCGTCTTTCATAGCATTAGCACTAACCGCAATAATCGGCGTATCAAAATCTGGCCTTGCAAGTAAGTTTTCGCTGGCAGTTAATCCATCCATCACCGGCATTTGAATATCCATTAAAATCAGTGCGTAATCTTGTGTTAGGGTTTTCTCACAGGCAATTTGTCCATTTTCTGCCAATTCATAATTTAGACCTAATTGAGTTAAATACTTAGAGATAACAATTTGATTAATTGCGTTATCTTCGGCAATTAATATTGGCTTGTCGACTGATTTAAAATCGAACTGAATGTCTTCATTTGATTGGTGTACTTTTGAGCAAGCGTCCTGCGGGTTTAGTGATTTAAAATTAACATTAATGGTAAACTCAGTGCCTTTTCCAAGCTCACTGTCGATAGCAATAGTGCCTCCCATCAAATCAATCATCCCCTTACTGATGGCAAGCCCAAGACCTGTCCCTCCATATTCACGAGTGGTGTTACTTTGCGCTTGTACAAAGGGGTTAAACAGAGCTGTTATTTTATCTTCAGCGATACCAATGCCTGTATCGTTTACCGATATCACAACGGCTGTTTGGTGTTCATCTCGGCTTTGCAGAGTAAGCGAAAGAATGATCTCTCCTTGATTGGTAAACTTAACGGCGTTAGAAAGCAAGTTAATCAGCACTTGTTTAACGCGTATTTCATCACATTCTACATTCAGCGATTGTAATGAGGAGACCTCAAGCCGGCAGCCAACCCCTTTAGCATCACAACTCGGTTTAAATAGTAAGATTAGGTCATGGCAAAGCGCGACTAAATCACATTGTCGTGACTCGAGCTCTATCTTATTGGCCTCTATTTTTGAAAAATCGAGAATATCGTTAATCACGGTCAATAGCACATCACTACAGTTATTTATTTGCCTTACAAACTCTGCTTGCTCTTGTGTTAACGTGCTTTTATTAAGTAGCTGTAAAAAGCCCACAATACCATTCATCGGTGTTCGTATTTCATGGCTCATATTGGCTAAGAACTGGCTTTTAACTTGCTCAGAGCGCTCAGCGCGAAGTTTTTCTAATTGCAATGAAGTAATTTGTATATCAATGGTATCAGCCATGCTGCTGAGCGAATCAGCAATATCTTTAAACTCTTGATAATGAAAATCGTCGGTATCTTGTTTGTAATTACCTAATGCATATTCTCGGCTAAGAGCAGTAATACGATTTAGTGGGTTATGGAGCCGTGCCGTCAACCAACGCACTGAAATAAATGAAATAATAGAGAGTCCTACAATTAACAACCCTGCCAATATAGCCGTTTGCTTTACAGCGCTGGTGTAGGTGGTTTTTGCTTCATTAATTTGGAATCGTAAACTGGTTGGCTTACCTGCATAAAAAACATTACTGATTGAGGCCTGCCCCATTAATTTGCCGTTATCGCCAGCATCGCCCACGCTATATAAAATGTTATCTTGTGCAGTAATTTGTACCTGCTTACCTGCTTGATAAACCGGTTGTTCATTATGTATTGCAAGCCACTTTAACGCCTCTGATAAAGGCACAAAAGACACTAACACGCCCGTTTTGATTATTGGCTCACTAAGAGAATCTTGCTCATGTAACAACTTAGATGTAATTGCCAGTAAGGCATTTTGTTTTGCCTCTGCAGGCGCAAATAATTCACTAACTTGGGGGTTATCGATAATTTGAACTGTGTTTTGCTGTGTTGATGTTTTGGCGCTGTCGAGAATGCTTTTTGTGAGTTTATAGTTCAAATTTAAAGAGGTAATAGGGTAACCTTCAACTATAAAACCTTGATTATCAATTACAATCGATGCTTTTATCTGTGGATTCTGGGCAACAAACTCCTGCAGTTGTACAAGCGCGAACTGTGAGTACACCACTTTATTGGGCAGTTCTGTAATCGCTTTAGTGCTACTAAGCAATTGGCTGTTTTTCTCAAGCTTAAATAAGAGTTGTTCAAGGCTGGCCGCATTATTTCTAGCTTGCCATTGTAAACTCGTATTTGCTTGGTCAATTGAGCTTAAATAGAATCGCCCTATCATCAAACCTGCAAGGATCAGCAGGGGAATAATGACCAGTAGTAATACACTGATAAATAAGGCGCGACTAAAGCGTGGACTACTCATTCAGCCCCTTCATTGGCAATCGAACGCTCTGCCAACCCTTGCATAAAAAGCCCCGCTTGCTCAGCAGTTAAGGCACCACTGCCATAGCGAATAAACCCTTTATTTAATACTTCCCATACGATGATCATAGATGCGGTTGAAGGCATAGGTTTTGTAAATTGTATGGCATCAATTAAGGTTGATAACTCAGTGCCTTGTTGTGCTTTAAGGTTATTTAAAACCTCAGTGTTAACTGGGATATCTTGAAGTTTTTGCCAAACCAGTGTTTGGAATTTTTCTGCTTGAACCAATTTAGCAAATTTGATCAAATTGTCTTTATTAACACCATTTAAGCCATCATTTGGAAACGCCAGCACAAAGGTTGAGTAATAAGGCTGCATATACTCACCATTGAGTTTCGGCAATTGCTGCACAGCTAAACTATCACCAAGCGCCTGCTCATACGTTTTTAATGCCCATGCACCATCAATAGTGAAAGCGGCTTGCTGCGCTTTAAATGCATTATTTGAGCAAGTGTAATCGCACTGCCTATCAACCAGGTTTCGTTTATTTAAACCCCAAACAAATTTGAGAGCCGATTGCATTGCTGGTGTATTTAGCTGAACTTGATTATCTACAAGTAGATCACCACTAAAAGCCGATAGGAACGGGATAAACCAATACATTTCCATAAAACTCCATGTAACGAGTTTCACTTTTTCAGGCAATGAAGGTTGAATTTGGTATATATCCTGCCAGTTTTCTATTGGCTCTTTAACAAACTGCTTATTATAAAAAAGTAACAAGTGATTCCCTTGAATGATGGGTATACCTAAGAGCTCATTGTTGAGCTTTGCAGTTTCTAAGGTTCGCTTGTCTGTGGTATCAGCTATGAGTGAGTGTGGAATAACGCTGTAGTTGGCATATTTATCAAGGCCTAAGTGATCAGCGGGTACAATAATTACGTCTGTTGAGGTGCTGGTACTAGTATTTTGTACCAACCTTACCTTTAGCGCCTTTTGGTCAACCAATACAGAGTTAACCGTTAAACCGTTTTGCTCTGCAAACTCACTAAGCAATTGGTTAAAATGTTCATGCTTCATGGTATGGGCTAGGTTTATCGTTGCTGCATAGCCATCAAACGTAACTAATAGCACCGCCAGCCAAAATACTCGCCACACGCTAATTTCTACTCAAATTGAATTAAAATTACTTTTTAGTTAAGCACATATGCCTTAAATTGCCCAGCCTAATCAAGGGTTTTCTTAAATCTAAATGCAGCCACAGCCAAGCCCAAAATAGTAAAAGCTAAAAGCCAAAGTAAGTCACTGCTCATACTTATTAAATTAACATCTTTTAGCACGATTCCACGTATTAATCTTAGGTAATGCGTTGCGGGTAAACACTCAGCAAGCCATTGCGCTGCCTTTGGCATACCTTCATAGGGAAATACAAAACCTGACAATAAAATAGAAGGTAATAGAATGAAAATTGTCATTTGCATTGCTTGAAGCTGGTTTTTAGCGATGGTTGAAAGTACTAAGCCAAGCACTAAACTGGCACATATAAAAGCAAAGGTTGCGACAACCAACGCGACTAAACCGCCACCAAAAGGAATATGAAACAAGAGCTTACCCATGCCTAATATAATAAATAACTGAATAAAACCAATAAAGATATAAGGCACCACTTTACCAATCATTAATTCCAGTGAGCTTAACGGTAAGGTGATTAAGAGCTCCATATTACCTCGCTCTTGCTCTTTAACAATGGCAGCAGAGGTAAACATAATCATCGTCATGGTTAAAATAACAGCAGCTAAACCTGGCACAATATTCACCGCAGATCGTTGTTCTGGGTTATAAAATAAGGTCGTTTCAAAGGTTGGGTATGTTCTATTCGCAGGCTTATCGAGAAGCTCTGCAAGCGGCATATTGCGCAGCGATTTTATGCTCGACGCTACCATTGTATCTGAGCCATCAACTAACCAATGCGCAATTGGCCTGACTAACGACTCATTACTGCCATCAGGCAAACCAAAACCAACGGTTGGGTGCTGAGCAAGTCGATTTGCCACATCGTGGGGTATAAACAGCACAGCACGCACTTTCGCACTGGCGATTGCTGTTTGTGCCTGTTCAATACTGTCGTAATAATCCGTCACTTTAACCACATTTGTCGCCGATACTGTTTGTACTAAAATGCGACTGAGCGCAGTTTGACTATGATCGACCACTGCAACAGGGATATCTTTAACGTTGGTGTTAATAGCATAACCAAATAGAATCAGTTGGATAAGGGGGATCATCACCACCATCGCAAATGTCATTCTATCGCGGCGTAATTGTAATAATTCTTTGCTTACAATTGCTTTTATTCGGCTTAATGAAGTAACAATACTCATTGTCTGCCCTGCCCTGTGCAGGTGACAAACACGTCTTCAAGGCTTGGGCGCACACTATTTACTTGCCACATATCCTGACAAAATGATTGCTGCTTTATAAACTCAACGGGGTCTTGAACATCTTTTTTCACTAATACTCGCAGCTGTGCACCTAACTGAGTGGCTGAAATAACATGGTCAATTGTTGCGAGCTGTTTTTTTAATTCTCTGGTTTGCGCCCCTGCGATTTCTACAACATGAGCGTGCATGTCTGTCATTAATTGCTTTGGAGAGCCATCCGCGCGTTTAATACCTGATTCTAAAATGGCTAAACGATGACAACGCTCTGCTTCATCCATGTAATGAGTGGTGACTAATATCGTGGTACCGGCATTACTTAAATCAAACAGTGTTTCCCAAAAATCACGGCGATTTTGTGGATCGACTGCCGATGTTGGCTCATCAAGAAATAAAATTTTCGGTTTATTAATCACTGCAGCAGCCAATGCTAAGCGCTGCCGTTGGCCCCCACTCATACTTCCGGCCATTTGATCAACTCTTTGATCAAGACCATAGGTATGGAGCAATTCGTCAATTCTTTGTTGTTTTTGCAGCTTTTTAAAAGGGTAAAGCGCCGCCATGAACTTTAGGTTTTCAAGTACGGTCAAGTCACTATAAAGTGAAAACTTTTGCGTCATATAACCAAGTTGTGTTCTGAGCTTTTCAGCATCTTTTGGCAAACTCAAGCCAAGCACATTGATATCACCAGAGGTCGGCTTCAATAGCCCCGTAAGCATACGGATTGCTGTCGTTTTACCACAGCCATTAGGGCCCAAAAAGCCATAAATTTGCCCTTGCTCAACGTCTAGATCAAGGTTATCAATCGCTTTTAAATCGCCAAATTGTTTTACCAAACCTTTGGCATGGATCACCGATTCAGTCATGGCATAATCACTTGAGCAGGTACGCCTGTCGGTAAATTATTTTCACTTGTGGGTAGTGTTACCTCAGCAAGATACATTAATCGCGCACGTTCTTCCTGATTAAGGGCATAAAAAGGCGTGAACGCAGGCTCTGAGGCAATCCAAGTCAGTTTACCCTGTATATTTTTATCTATGCCATCGACGCGAACCGTAAGTGTCATCCCCTGATTTAGCTTGGCACGATATGGTTCAGGGATATATACGCGCGCATAAGGTGCGCTGTTTGCTTGAATTATAACGACAGGGCTGCCTTTAGTAACTCGCTCACCTACGTGCCAAGGTAAATTATCGACCCTGCCAGCACGCATCGCTTTAATTGTCAGATCTGAGAGGTATTTTTGCTGTACTTTTAGTTCTGCTTCTGCCGCCTGAACTTGCGCTTTCGCACTATTAATATCTTCAACGCGAGAACCATTTGTTAACTCATTTAAGTTCTGCTTTGCTGATTCTAAATTAGCAAAAGTCTCATCTCGTGCAGCGGTAGCACTGTCTAAGGTTTCTTGGCTTGCGAGTTTATCTTTAACTAAGGTTTTTGCACGGCGAAAATTAGCTTCGCTTTGCGTATATGCAGCATTGGCTGCTGCTACTTTGGCTGATGCTGCAGCAACTTCTTCGGGGCGAGCACCATTCAAGGTTTTTTCAAGAAATGCAGTGGCTTGAGCTAATTGAGCTTGTGCTTTAGCAACAATCGCTTGTTGTAGTTCGGCATCGAACTTTGCAATCACCTGCCCTTTTTCGACCAACTGGCCTGCTGAGACGGGTAAATCGATGAGTATTTCGTTAGTCGTTGCAGGATGGATCACACGCTCACGCTCAAGCGTTCCTAGCGCTACTCCCTCATTTGAGTCTGAACAAGCAGTAATGACTAAAGAAATTAGTATGAGTACAACACGTTTAGCTAACATTTTAATTTCCTTATGGTTAGCTGATGAGTTGCTAGATACTATAAAGTATTAAAATGATCTGTAAAAGTGATCTATAGGAATTAAAGTTTTAGAAATATATGGAGTCTATATCGTAAAGATATATGGAGAATAAGGAATATTAAGTTGAAAAATCTTAGTTCTATTTGAAATGATATATAGATAGCCTTTCCAACACATCAACTTACTTAAAGTAAGTGGCGCCCCCAAGAGATTTGTACTCTTGATAACGTCGTGCATAGATTGCGCGGTGTTCACCGCCCTACTACACATAACCTACTTGAATAAGTGGCGTCCCCAAGGGGATTCGAACCCCTGTTACCGCCGTGAAAGGGCGGTGTCCTAGGCCTCTAGACGATGGG
>NZ_SGPD01000044.1:0-23789 GCF_004208935.1 Pseudoalteromonas sp. CO109Y | reverse complement strand
CACCCTAGGGTATAAAAGTCCCATGCAGTACGAACAAGTTAATTAAACCCCGTGTCTACTTTATCGGGGTCAGATCATCGATCTGACAGCTGAGAGCTGACGGCTGACGGCTGACGGCTGACGGCTAACGGCTAACGGCTAACGGCTAACGGCTAACGGCTAACGGCTAACGGCTAATCATTACAACAAAAAACCGCCGTATTTTTCAATACGGCGGTTTTAATTTTGTGAAACTAAAAGACCTTATTAGTCTTTAGCTGCACGGCTCGCACGCTTACGCTCACTTTCAGTTAAGTGACGCTTACGAATACGGATGTTCTCAGGTGTCACTTCCACTAACTCGTCATCATCGATGAACTCAATCGCTTGTTCAAGCGTGTAGTTTAGTGGTGGAACAAGCGTTTGTGCTTCATCTGTACCAGATGCACGAACGTTTGTAAGTTGCTTACCTTTCAGCGCGTTTACTGTTAGGTCGTTGTCACGGCTGTGGATACCGATAACCATACCTTCGTAAACTTCAACACCGTGACCGATGAATAGCTTACCACGGTCTTGTAAGTTGAATAATGCGTTAGTAAGTGCTTTACCTGTTGCGTTAGCAATCATTACACCATTCTTACGAGCACCGATAGTACCGCCTTTATGTGGACCGTAGTGATCGAATGTGTGGTAAAGAAGACCAGAACCAGACGTTAATGTCATGAATTCAGTTTGGAAACCAATTAAGCCACGGCTTGGGATCATAAAGTCCATACGTACACGACCTTTACCATCTGGAGACATGTCTGTAAGTTCACCCTTACGAAGACCAATTTGTTCCATGATAGAACCTTGGTGCTCTTCTTGACAGTCGATTGTAAGTGTTTCGTATGGCTCTTCTTTTTGACCATCAACTTCACGAAGGATTACTTGTGGACGAGATACAGCAAGCTCGTAACCTTCACGACGCATGTTCTCGATTAAGATACCTAAGTGTAACTCACCACGACCAGAAACACGGAAGCTATCTGGGTTGTCAGTTTCTTCAACACGTAATGCAACGTTGTGAACAAGCTCAGCTTGTAAACGCTCAAGGATGTTACGTGAAGTTACGAATTTACCTTCTTTACCAGCAAATGGTGATGTGTTTACAGAGAACGTCATTGTTACTGTAGGCTCATCAACACTTAGCGGTGGTAATGCTTCAACGGTATTTACATCACAGATAGTGTCTGAGATTTTCAGCTCACCAAGACCTGTGATAGCAATAATATCACCAGCGCCTGCTGATTCTGCTTCATGACGCTCAAGACCTAAGTAGCTCATTACTTGGCCAACTTTACCGTTACGCTTAGTACCATCTGCACTAACAATTGTTACTTGTTGGTTAGGGCGAACAGTACCACGCTTGATACGACCTACACCGATAACACCGATGTACGAGTTGTAGTCAAGCTGAGAAATTTGCATTTGGAAAGCACCTTCAGGATCTGCATCCGGTGGAGATACTTCGTCAACGATCATCTGGAACATTGGTTCCATGTTATCTGATGGCTCGTCTAAATCCATTGTTGCCCAGCCGTTGATAGCTGATGCATAGATTACTTTAAAGTCTAACTGTTCATCAGTTGCACCTAAGTTATCGAATAAGTCGAAAACTTGGTCCATAACCCAGTCAGGACGTGCACCAGGCTTGTCGATTTTGTTGATTACAACAATCGGCGTTAAACCTTGTGCGAATGCTTTTTGCGTTACGAAACGCGTTTGCGGCATTGGACCTTCTTGAGCATCAACAAGTAGTAATACTGAGTCAGCCATCGAAAGTACGCGTTCTACTTCACCACCGAAGTCGGCGTGTCCTGGGGTGTCTACGATATTGATATGGTAGTCGTTCCAAGAGATAGCTGTGTTCTTAGCTAAAATGGTAATACCACGCTCTTTCTCAATGTCGTTTGAGTCCATTACGCGCTCTTCGTTACCGCCGCGCGTTTCTAATGTGCCTGATTGCTCAAGCAGTTTATCAACCAAAGTTGTTTTACCGTGGTCAACGTGGGCGATAATCGCTATATTTCTTAACTTTTCGATGCTCATATTTTTTCTCAGAGAAATTGAATCTCATTGATCCTGCAAGATCTACGCACTCACCTGCGTTTTCACCAGATGTCCCAGCATAGGATTTAAAAGGGCGCATATTATCCCTTAATAATGGCATGGATGAAAGTTTATCCAATATAAATTTATAAACTTTCTTCAGGCTTTTTATAAGTATCTGTTTTATAAATGACAAATTTATGAAAATTAAAGTGAATCTTAGCTCAAAACTGGCGAAATTTTCGTTTTTGAACCATATTTTGGCACTAAATCGTGTTCATAACAGAAAAATTGGCACGCTCAATAATTGTGCAAAACAAGGTCGCACTTTTTACGCACCAGAATGATCTTTTTACGCACCAACTTAGTGCAATGGAAGTTAACAAAACAAAGCCTTGTTTGTTTTTTGTAAGTCTAAACAAGGTGTTAAAAAAATGGCACGAAACCAGCTTATATAAGCGAAAAGCAATAATGCAGCAAAAAATAAAACCCAACAATTGGAGGACACATGTCACAATCGGTTTTAGATTTTATCAAAGAAAATGACGTTAAGTTCATTGATTTACGCTTTACTGATACCAAAGGTAAAGAACAGCATGTTTCTATTCCTCATCATCAAATTGATGAAGATTTCTTTGAAGACGGCAAAATGTTTGACGGTTCTTCAATTGCTGGCTGGAAAGGTATCAACGAATCAGACATGGTACTTATGCCTGTTCCTGAGTCTGCGAAAATGGACCCATTTTCTGAAGAAGCTACACTAATCGTACGTTGTGACGTAGTTGAGCCTTCAACACTTCAAGGTTATGAGCGTGATCCACGTTCTGTTGCAAAACGCGCTGAAGAGTACATGCGCTCTACTGGTATTGCTGACACTGTATTATTCGGTCCAGAGCCAGAGTTCTTCCTTTTTGATGACGTTAAATACAAATCAGACATGTCTGGTTCTATGTACAAAATCGATTCTGTAGAAGCTGCTTGGAACTCAGATAAAGATTACGAAGGTGGCAACATGGGTCACCGTCCAGGTGTTAAAGGCGGTTACTTCCCGTGTTCACCTGTTGATTCATCACATGACTGGCGTTCAGCGACTTGTTTAGTTCTTGAAGAACTAGGTCAAGTAGTAGAAGCTCACCACCACGAAGTAGCAACTGCAGGTCAAAATGAGATCGCAACTCGCTTCAATACAATGGTATTAAAAGCTGACGAAATCCAAGAGATGAAATATGTTATCCATAACATGGCTCACCTTTACGGAAAAACAGCGACATTCATGCCTAAGCCAATCGTAGGTGATAACGGTTCTGGTATGCACTGTCACCAATCTCTAGGTAAAGATGGCGTAAACATCTTCGCTGGTGACAAATATGCAGGTCTATCTGAAGAAGCACTTTACTACATCGGTGGTATCATCAAGCACGCTAAAGCAATCAACGCATTCGCTAACGCGTCAACTAACTCATACAAGCGTCTAGTACCAGGTTTTGAGGCACCAGTAATGCTTGCATACTCTGCACGTAACCGTTCTGCTTCAATCCGTATCCCAGTGGTACCTTCTGCAAAAGCACGTCGTATCGAAGTACGTTTCCCTGATCCAACAGCTAACCCATACTTAGCATTCTCTGCAATGCTTATGGCTGGCCTAGACGGTATCAAAAACAAGATCCACCCTGGCGATGCAATGGACAAAGACTTATACGATCTACCTGCTGAAGAAGCAGCTGAGATCCCACAAGTTGCATCTTCTTTATCTGAAGCACTAGCATCATTAGATGCTGACCGTGAGTTCTTAACTCAAGGTGGCGTATTCACTGATGACCTAATCGATGCATACATCGCGCTTAAAGGTCAAGAAGTTGAAAAACTTAACATGACAACTCACCCAGTTGAGTTCGAAATGTACTACAGCGTGTAACACACGCTGTACCAGAATTATCTGAAAGATAATAAATGTGTGTTCTCAAGCCCGCTCTGCGGGCTTTTTTAATGGTAATTGAGCGGGTTCTACTCTACAGTTTTATTTAGATTAAAAAATGCAGGGTTGCAGGGTGAAAAGCACAACTTTATTGGTACTACCGCTGATTTTTATAAGCTTTTTTGGCTATAGCGCAGCGCAGAAAGTGTATTCTTGGAAAGATAAAAACGGCGTTTTAGTATTTTCTGATACACCGCGCCCTGGCGCTACCGAAGTAAAGATGAATACCCAAAACCTGACCATGCCAGCTACCGACACCAGCATACTTGATAGCGCACCAAGTGCGACACCTGTCAAATTTAAAGTCAGTATTGCTTCTCCTGCTAATGAAGCGACCGTGCGAGAAAATACCGGTTCAGTGTATGTCACTGCTCGAATTAGCCCACGCTTTGAAAACGGATTTAAAGTACAACTTTTATTTGATGGTTCTGCCCATGGTGCACCAAGTAATAGCACGACCTTTGCACTAAGAGAGGTCGAGCGTGGAGAACACACATTACAAGCTAAACTTTATGATGCTAATAATAAACTCGTTTCGGTTAGCCCAGTCAGCACCTTTTTCATGCACAGAACCTCAATTTATGGCGGAAACTAAGGTTTTTGACGTGACTTCTCGCAAAGTAAAAAGAGTATGCTAAGCTGCACTAAATTGAAACGCACTAAAATGGTGCAACCATGCTCAGTGAAACACATTTTAACTCTGAACTGCTCGACAGTATTTGGAAAAATTTAAGTACTGCTGTCATTTTACTCGACCGAGATTTTAAACTGGTTTATGCAAACGATAGCGCCAGTGAGCTTTTAGGTTTAGGGCCCAAGCGCATTATCAACCAACCGTTCGATAACCTATTCAATTACCACTCGATAGACTTAAAACGCATTGCTCAGTATTCGTTGTTCGATGGTGTTGATTGCCACCAGCATAGAGCTGACGTGGTTTTCGTCGATTCACGCCATGCCAAACTGACCATTAGCACGCGCCGAATAAGCAGCCATGATGAAAATTATATTTTGTTTGAATGCCGCCAAATGGATGATGAAATTCGCCACGATCAAGCTTCGAATCAAATGCATCAATATCAAGCAGCACGTAACCTAATTCGTGGTTTAGCACACGAAATTAAAAATCCTTTAGGTGGAATTCGCGGAGCGGCGCAATTATTGCAATATGAGGTTGATCAGCAAGAACGTGATCAATGTGCCGAATTAATCATTGAACAAGCAGACCGTTTACGCGAGCTTGTAGACCGCTTACTTGGTCCGAATCAATTGCCACATAAATCCTATGGCAACATTCACCAAGCGTTAGAGTCAGTGATTAAACTGAGCATGTTAGATAACAATGCCAATATCACTTTAGTGAAAGACTATGATCCAAGTATACCGAGTGTGTACATTGACCAAAGTAAAATTCAACAAGTGGTACTGAACATTATTCGTAATGCACAACAGGCACTGGTTGATGGTGGCGAGATAAGAATAAAAACCCGCATCAATCATCAACACAGGCGCCCAGGTAAGGCGCCGAAAAAAACCTTGCTGATCCAAATTTCGGATAACGGCCCAGGTATAGACAAGAGCTTACGTGAAACCTTGTTCTACCCAATGATCACCAACAAAGAAAATGGATCAGGGCTTGGTTTATCGATAGCGCAAACCTTGGTTGACCAACATGACGGCCACATTGATTGTGACAGTTGGCCAGGCCATACAGAATTTAATATCTATTTGCCTTTTACGGATTAATGGTTTTTTGGAGTAGTCATGAAAACAGTCTGGTTAGTTGATGATGATGCCTCAATTCGCTTTGTACTAGAGAAAGCGTTGGCACGTGCAGGATTTGAAACTGAAAGCTATGCGAACGCACAAGATGTGCTTAATGCATTAAAGTTTAGCCAGCCAACGGTATTAGTATCTGATGTACGAATGCCGGGTATGGACGGCATGGCGTTACTTGAGACTATTGCTGAGCAAAACCCTGGCCTGCCAGTGATCATCATGACCGCTCACTCAGACTTAGACTCGGCGGTGAATGCCTTCCAAAAAGGGGCATTTGAGTATCTCGCTAAACCGTTCGATTTAGATGAAGCTGTCGCGCTGGTTGAAAGCGCATGCCGTGCTAATTCAACGAAAAAAACTAAACGCAAACAAGCACCACAAACCAATGCGCATATCATAGGCGAAGCGCCTGCTATGCAAGAGGTGTTTAGGGCAATTGGTAAATTATCAGCATCAAGTATGAGCGTGCTAATTAATGGTGAGTCAGGGACAGGTAAAGAGCTAGTTGCAAGTGCCCTGCATAACCACAGCCCTCGTAAAGAAAACCAATTTATAGCTTTGAATATGGCTGCCATTCCAAAAGAATTGGTCGAGTCAGAGTTATTCGGTCACGAAAAAGGCGCGTTCACTGGAGCCGACAGTATTCGTAAAGGCCGTTTTGAACAAGCGAATGGAGGCACCTTATTTTTAGATGAAATAGGTGATATGCCGCTCGATGTACAAACGCGTTTATTACGCGTGTTAGCCGATGGTGAGTTTTACCGTGTTGGTGGCCATCAAAGTATTAAAGTTGATGTACGTATTATCGCTGCAACGCACCAAAACCTCGAAGACTTGGTAAAACAAGGTAAGTTTCGTGACGACTTATTCCATCGCTTAAACGTGGTGCGTTTACGCTTACCCGCGCTACGTGAGCGTACTGAAGATATTGAACGACTAGCACAACACTTTTTACATAAAAGTGCCAAAGAGCTGCAGGTTGAAAGCAAAATTTTAAGCCCTAAAGCTACTGAGCAACTGCGCTTATTCAATTGGCCAGGTAACGTGCGCCAATTAGAGAACACCTGCCGCTGGTTAACGGTTATGGCACCGGGTGAGCTAATCAGCGAGCAAGATTTACCACCAGAGATTGTTGCTGTTACACCGACTGAGCAAGAAGGTGATTGGCTGGATGCATTTCAACAATGGCTTAACCTTGAACTTAAACAAGGCAAAGAAAATATTTGGCCTGCCATTCAAGCACAACTCGAAACTCGTTTGATTAAAACCGCCCTTGCCAACTGTGCTGGCCACAAGCAAGAAGCCGCAGTGAAGATTGGTTGGGGCCGCAATACATTGACCCGCAAGCTAAAAGAGCGCAATATTAGCTAATTTCGCGCTATACCTATGTGAGTCAATGAAGTTAATCGAGCACATTCCACTAATTAAACAAATGGAAATTATTAACAGATTGTCGTTCTTTAGAGAGTTTACTCTCAGTGAACGACAAGTGTTATTAGAGTCATTCAGTCATTTGTATTTGGTCAAACAAGGCCGGGCTGTTTTTAAACAATACGATGCTGATAAACGGCTTTATATCGTGCTAAGCGGATCACTGATGGTATTCAAACAAAGTCATTTACTCGAACTTGGTACCATTGAGCCCGGTGAATTTATCGGTGAAGGTGCTTTTATCAATAACCGAGAGCACAGTACCAGCGCACGCGCTAGAGTCGATACCATTTTGTTAGCTATTTCCCCTGAAGCACTCACCCGCTTACCTAATGTAATCCGTGAAAAAATTAAAGATCGCATAATCGAAGGCATGAGTGAGCGTATTACTAAGCTTAGTAATTACCTTGAGTCGCGAAGCTAGTCCATATACACAATTTGTAATGAGCAATTTAACCAACTTGGGCTATTAACACGTGCCGTGTAACGGTAAGTATCTGATGGTTTCATACCAAAAGGAGTGCTCACTTCTGGCGTTAAATGACTGTATGTTTGCGAATAATTTTTATAATAAATGACTAGGTAGCCATATAAATAACCCCAATCTAGGGAGACTTTTCTCCCGCTTGTAAGGGTAAAGTGCGCCTGCTTATCATTAAATGTAACAGCAAGATCATTATACTTGTCTTCAACGCATCCAGTGGTGAGCACACGAGCCGGCATAGTAAAACTGGTAGTGGTATTTTTAGCTCTTAAGTAAAAACCAATATTGCCATGATTGTAAAAGTGATTAGCATCTGTGGTGTATTTAATTTCAGCTTGATAACCCAGTTCCTGCATAATGTCAGCTAGTTGCTCGGCTTCATGAGTAAGAATTTTATCGCTCGATAGCATTAAGGTTGCATCGGTAAACTCTCTTGGCACAGGAAGCTGGGTATATTCATAGGGTAAGCTTTGTTTATCTAATGCTTGCTCTAATGATTGCAACTGCGACTGGTCAAGGTTTTCTGTGTATACGTAGACTGTAGCTTGCTGACAACCTGCCAAAATTAAAAATATGGCTGCTGAAATTATCCTTTTCATGTTCTCTCTCACTTTAGATTACAAATGTAGTCTAAAGTAAGAAAAACAATAAATCAATTAATTAAGATGTTTTTTTAGCCAACTATTAACACTTTGACGGGTATATAGAATATCTTTAAATAAACGGTGAGTTTGATGCTGAAGCAGTTTTTCTTTGTTTGTTTCACCTGAACTTAACTGGCTATGGTTATCATTAAAACGTGAAATTAACGCAAAACCTTGTTCTGATTTTTCAGGCTGAGACTTAATTGTTTGCGTTAACAAAGCTCGCACATCATCTGCAGCAAGCAATGACGAATCTTGCAAACCCATTAACTCTTTTCTTAGCGCTGATCTTACGCCCATTACAACTTCTCCTGAACGAATAAAAAATGAAACGGACATGCATTTAGCAATTTGTACACCAATTCCAAACGCGCGCAGTGTACCCAGTAAATACTGCAGTTTTTTTACTGTTTATAAAAATGTCAGATTATTTATTGCTGCAAATTTTAACCGCTTGAAGAGCTTAAAAATTTAATCTTGGTTCAATTGAGTGCTAGGCTTTATAATGGCTGCGATTGAATTAAGAGAGACCAACATGAACGAAGATTTCATCGAAATTGAACTAGAAGAAGAGCCAATAGAGTTATGCAACTTGCTAAAAGTGCTCGACCTAGTCGAAACAGGCGGCCAAGCAAAAGCCTTAATTGGTGAAGGTTATGTTGGGGTTAACTATGAAATTTGTACAATAAAACGGAAAAAATTATACAGTGGTGACGTGTTGGCTTTCGACGGTGAGTTGTTCCAACTGACACTAAGCGAAGATGCAACACCAAATCCTCGCCCACCGGAACCTGTACAAAAAGCACAACCACAAAGCGCTGAAGAAGCGCCAAAAAAATCAAAGCGTAAACGTACTAAAAAGCCAAAAGTGGACGAAAAAACCGGTCGCCGCCCTATCTCGTTTGGTTAACTAGAGCTTGCTTAGTTAGCATAAATCACCTTTAATTGAACCTGATAATAACAACAATAAAAGGTGATTTATGAACCCTCCAGCTTGGCTCAAGCCACTTGCTTGGGCAGCCCTTGTATGGAATCTTTTAGGTGTCATTGCGTTCGTAATGCAACTGTTGATCACACCCGAAATGATTAACCAACTCCCCGAAGCACAACAAGCCGCATACCGCGACATACCGCTCTGGTCAACGGCTGCCTTTGCGATAGCCGTGTTTGCAGCAAGCTTCGCGAGCATCTTATTACTGGCAAAAAAAGCCCTTGCGCGCGAGTTATTTTTAATCTCGTTTATCGCCGTATTAGTCCAGCAATATTATAATTTTGTGGTGATAGATAGCCTTGCTATGTTTGGTACTAGCGCATTAGCAATGCCATTGTGTGTTATCGTTATTGGTTTACTATTACTGTTTATTAGTCATAAAGGTAAACAACAAAACTGGCTTAACTAAAAATACTTATTTCTGAGGGTAGTTTAAAGTGACTACCCTTTTTATCTGCCTCCTTCCCTTGAAATAAATCACATCAGCAGCAACTATATTAGGTAGCATATTTTTTCATCAGCTAGATGAATTTCTCAGCTGGTATTAAGTTTGCAATAACACTGTGTCTATTTCGAAAAGGAAACAACAAAGCAAGCCAAATTGCTTGCTCAAACCACAGGGGCAAATAATGAATAACAGTTTTGATACCCAAAAGCAGCTTACGATTAATGGTGAGCAATACCATATTCACTCTTTACAAGGTTTAGGCGACAAAGCAAAACGTCTGCCATTCTCTCTAAAAATCTTACTTGAAAACCTGTTGCGCAATGAAGATGGCGTTAATATTAAAAAGCAAGATATCGATGCCTTATTAAACTGGGACCCTCAAGCGAAACCATCAGCAGAAGTAGCGTTTACGCCTGCTCGCGTTGTAATGCAAGATTTTACCGGCGTACCCGCCATTGTCGATTTAGCCGCGATGCGTGATGCCATGGAAAAACTTGGCGGCGACCCTGCAAAAATTAATCCGCTGTCACCTGCAGAGCTTGTTATTGACCACTCAGTGCAAGTTGACGGCTACGGTGAAGATGGCTCATTCGACTTAAATGCGAAACTTGAATATGAGCGTAACAAAGAGCGTTACGAATTTTTACGTTGGGGGCAAACTGCCTTCGATAACTTGAAAGTTGTGCCACCAGCAACCGGCATCGTACACCAAGTTAATTTAGAATATTTAGCCCGCGTGGTATTTAACGATAGTAAAAATGGTAAATCACTCGCCTACCCAGATACCCTAGTCGGAACCGATTCGCACACCACCATGATCAATGGTCTTGGGGTATTAGGCTGGGGTGTGGGTGGTATTGAAGCCGAAGCCGCAATGCTTGGTCAACCAATCAGCTTACTTATTCCACAGGTCGTTGGCTTTAAGCTCAATGGTCGCCTGCCAGAAGGTACGACCGCAACCGACCTTGTACTAACCGTGACAGAAATGCTGCGTAACCATGGCGTAGTGGGTAAATTTGTTGAGTTTTATGGTGATGGTCTTGCTGATTTACCACTTGCAGACCGTGCAACTATTGCAAACATGGCGCCTGAGTATGGTGCAACCTGCGGTATTTTCCCAATTGATGATGAAACCATTAATTACCTACGTTTAACAAACCGTGATGATAAGCAACTTAAACTCATCGAGGACTATGCTAAGCACCAAGGTTTATGGCGTAACCCTGGCGATGAAGCTCATTATACCGACACACTAGAGTTATCACTTGATGATGTTGTGCCAAGCCTTGCTGGACCTAAGCGCCCGCAAGATAGAATTGCCCTTGATAAAGCAGGTAGCATTATTGGTGAGCACTTAAAAGGCTTTCAAGAAGAACGTATGCAACATCGCGATAAAAGCGATGTTCAAGAGGCGCGCATTGAAGATGAAGGCCCAACCACCAACCCTGATGAGCCAGTAAACGAAGCACAGTTTATGGGCGCAGCTAAGGTTAACTTTAAAGGCGAAGAGTTTGAGCTTAATGATGGCGCTTGTGTCATTGCTGCAATTACAAGTTGTACAAACACGTCAAACCCAAGTGTTATTTTAGCTGCTGGCCTAGTGGCTAAAAAAGCTAAGCAACTGGGCTTAAAGGTTAAACCTTGGGTTAAAACCTCACTTGCTCCTGGCTCACAAGTGGTGACTGATTACTTGAAAAAAGCCGACTTAATGGATGATTTAGATGCATTAGGCTTTAACCTTGTCGGTTATGGTTGTACAACCTGTATCGGTAACTCAGGCCCACTAGCTGATGAAATCACCGATGCAATTCAAAAGCATAAACTGGTTGTAAGCTCTATTTTATCGGGTAACCGTAACTTTGAAGGGCGTATTCACCAAGATGTGAAAATGAACTTCTTAGCGTCACCACCTCTTGTGGTTGCATACGCAATTGCGGGTCGTACAGATATCGACGTTTACAATGAGCCGCTTGCGCAAGACCCTAATGGTAATGACATTTATCTAAAAAATATCTGGCCAAGTGTTAGTGAAGTAAACGAGCTCGTCCGCGAAACTGTAACCAAAGAAATGTTCGCATCAAGTTATGGCAATGTGTATCAAGGTGATGATCGTTGGCAGAAAATTCAAATTCCTGATGGCAAGCTTTATGATTGGGATGATGCGTCAACCTACATCAAAAAAGCGCCATTCTTTGATGGTATGGAGATTGAGCCTCCTGGTATTCCGAGCATTAGTGGTGCGCGCTGTTTAGCAAAATTAGGTGACTCAGTTACCACTGACCACATCTCGCCAGCAGGTGCGATTAAAGCGGATGCCCCAGCAGGTCTTTACTTGCAAGAACACGGCGTGCAAAAAGCACAATTTAACTCGTATGGTTCGCGTCGTGGTAACCACGAAGTAATGATGCGCGGTACCTTTGCGAATGTGCGTTTACGTAATCTATTAGCACCGGGGACCGAAGGTGGTGTGACCCGCATGCAACCAAGCGATGAGCTCGCCAGTATTTATGATGCAGCGATGCAATACCAGCAAGATGGCACGCCTCTGATTATTTTAGCGGGCGCCGAATATGGCACAGGCTCATCACGCGACTGGGCTGCTAAAGGTTCACTTTTACTTGGTGTTAAAGCCGTTATTGCACAAAGCTATGAGCGTATTCACCGTTCAAACCTGATTGGTATGGGTGTTTTACCCCTACAATTTAAAGAAGGTGAAAGCTATGAGTCACTGGGTCTAACCGGCCAAGAATCATTCGACTTTGAAGGCTTATATGACAAAACCAATGAAGTCAGTGTGATTGCCACTAACAGTGAAGGCAAACAAATTAGCTTTAGTGTTGATGTGCGTATTGATACCCCGAAAGAGTGGGATTACTACAAACACGGCGGTATTTTACAGTATGTACTGCGTAATATGCTAGCTGAGCAGTAATTGCTTTTAAGTTAACTAAGGGGCTGAATTTTCAGCCCCTTTTTTTGTTTAAATCACCAGTAATACCAATCCACAATAATACTTAATCATTTTGAGGGATTAAACCTGTCGCTACCTGCGTTAAAAATTTCTGATTTAGAACAAACTAAATAACGAAATTTTTGCCTTGTTATCAACGAGGTTTTATTGCCTCAAAATAGACCACTTAATTAAGCGAATTGGTATAAATTACAGTTTAGAGCAACACACTTATTTACAAAAAATGAAAAGAACATAAAAATCAGCATGTTAAAATTGGACCATAGTTTGCTAATGCTAACCAGATAAAAATCACAATAATTTTGGAATCCTTATGACTATTGCATCATTCAAACGCGCAATTTGCGCAACGGCCATTTCATCAAGTTTATTATTAACGGGCTGTGTTATTCATGTCTCTCCGGGTCAAATCGCAGAACAAAAACAACAAGACTTAAGCATTTCTGCTGCCAATATAAACGAGCTAAAAATCGATGCCGAAGCCGGTTCACTGATCATCAAAGGCGACAATAACGCCACGGCTATCACAGTGAATGCTAATATCTATGCGGCTAAAGGCGATGAGACTTATACGCTAACCCTCGAAAAGCACGGCGACACCGCAGAGCTTATCAGTAAGCTCAATAATGGTAGCTTATCGTTTTACAGTGGCTCATCACCTCATATTGATTTAATCGTCTCTGTGCCTAGTACCCTTAACTTGGATATCGATGATGACTCAGGTGATATCGTGATACGTGCAATGCAAAACGATATCAGCATTGATGATGACTCAGGATCAATTGTGATCGAAGGTGGTCGCACTATTAATATTGATGATGACTCGGGGGATATTCGCATTAGCAATGTCAGCGGCAATATCAGCATTGATGACGATTCTGGCTCAATTATGATAGACCAAGGGCAAGGGCGTATTGATATTGAAGATGACTCTGGTGATATCCGCATCGAAAACAGCCAAGGCCCTGCACGTATTATTGATGAATCAGGTAGTATCAGCATTAAAACATTGGCTGGTGCGCTTACTATCGAAGATGGCTCTGGTGATATAGATGTAAGACAAATCAAAGGGCTGGTTACCATTACCGATGGCTCTGGCAGCATTTATGTGGATGACACACTCGGCCTGACAATTATCGAAGCGGGTTCAGGTGATTTAAGTATCGATAACATCAACGGCCCAGTAAAGTTGGACAAATAACCGACAATTGCTTGATTTAGAACAATCCTATTAATGACAACAGCACCTACACTTTAATTAAGGCTAAAGTGAGGTGCTTGTATGACCGAACAAACTATCATTCGAATCTTAAAAACCTTTATTATTTTAGGTATTTGCCTAATTATATTGGGGCATTCTTTATTAGCTGGTAATTACTTAAGTGATAGTATGGGTATACATGGCATTATGATCAGCGCAGCGTGTATTGCCGTTGGTGTGCTATTCTCTTTGCCTACCAAAATTTATCTCACTATTTTACTGATGAAAATGGAAAGTGACCTCAAAGCACAGAACAAACAGAGCTAATTTCCACCTTGCTCTTTAAGCTGCTGTTCAAGTTGCTTGTTACGTTGCTCCATAAGCTGTTTTACTTGCTCAGCGTCTTGCATCATCTTTTGTACATTTTTAGGGTCGTATACGCCAAGCGTTGAAGATGTTTCGTCAGTTTTAACGGTTGCTGGTTGCTCTTCATCAGCTTGAAATGTCTCTGCGGGTAACATTGTTATGTCGTTAGGATCTAAACTTACCGCAGTACTTACGTAATTAGGGTGAGGGGTATCAGCATAGTGCCACTGACCATGTTCATCTTGCCATTTATACACGACGACAGATGAATTTGCGTCTTTGCTCAAGCTCAACTTCTCAGTGAGCTTTTTTGCTTGGCTGGTAAGTGTATCGGCACTTTGCGAAGCAAAATCACTCAGATCGCCACTTACTTTGTCTGAGTAACGCTCGAACATGCTCAGCTCTAGGTAAGGTTTACCGTCTGGCTTTTTAATGTAAAACAGTAGCGCAACACTGGTTAGTAGCAGCATAACGGCAAGGTAACAAAAACGCTTAATCATTCGATTTACCGATTATTGGTAGTTACTCTCAATCTTAGCAAATTCACCGGATGATTTAAGATTTTTCATAAATTCGTTAAATTGCTCGCTCATGCGCTTCCCTTTTTCATTGTAAGTAAACTGTAATTGCATCGGAGCCTTACCAACACTGTAATCACTCACCGTGAATTTTTTAAAAGCATTATTTTTTGAGGCATACCACTGTAGTGTGTTTTTTGCGATCACAGCAACACGTTGATTTTGCTGCATGTCGACTAAAGCCTTCAGCATATCTAGTTCTGAATAAAAGTCCTCACGGTGCAATTTTCCAGATGCAAACAACGCTTCAAATTGCGGATAGGTGTAGCCAAAGCGGGCCATCAACACATAACCACCTAGCTCATCAATAGCTGGAATATGACAACCACTCGGCATCACTAAAATATCTTCTACAACAGCGATACTATCACTCCAATAGTATTGCTTATTTCCGCGATACCATTGCTCAGACTCTAAGCGTACATCAACCTTGCCTTCATCAAGTAAATGCTGTGAACGCACCTCAGGTACCAGCATGTATTGAATATCATGATTATATTTCTCAGCAAAAAGAATTAATAACTCATCAACAAGCCCTTTATGACTACTGTCAGCAAAATGATATGGCGGGTAATCCGTGTCATAAAGCGCAACCCTCAAAGTTTCTGCTCGCACTAAAGGCACAATTAAAAACAACAATAAAAAAACAACAGCACGACTCATAATTTTCTCTCATAAAATTGAGCCAGAGATTGTATATAAATAGCACAAAAAAAGCGCAACCTAGGTTGCGCTTTACGAAAATTCTGATAGGAATTTAGGATTAGATACCATCACCATCGATATGTAAGCCACATTCACGGTTTAAACCAAAGAAACGTGTCTCTTCTTCTGTCATGCCCGGTTCAAGTTTACGGGTTGTATGAACATCGCCCATCGACACATAACCTTGCTCCCAAAGTGGGTGATAAGGTAAATCATGTTTAGTTAGATACTGATAGATGTCACGGTTGTTCCACTCAATAAGCGGATACACTTTCACAGTCCCTCGGCTGATTTCAACAATTTGCTTATCAGCTCGGCTAGATGACTGATCGCGACGCAAGCCACTAAACCAAGTACCTGCACCCAGCTCGTTTAAGGCACGAGTCATTGGCTCAACTTTATTCAGTTGATTGTACTGCTTAATGCCTTCTTCACCTTGCTCCCAAAGCTTACCAAACTTCGCTTCTTGCCACGCAGGGCTAAGCTCAGCTTTATAAACTTTAAGATTAAGCGATAGTCGCTCCGTCATTTGCTCGATGAACTGATAGGTTTCAGGGAACAAATAACCAGTGTCAGTCAGTACCACAGGAATATCTGGCTGCTGCGATGTTACTAAGTGCAACATCACCGCCGCTTGAATACCAAAGCTCGACGACAAAAAGTGTGTGCTTGGTAAGTTTTCAAGTGCCCATGCAACACGCTCTTCTGCGCTTTTATCAGCCAGAAGACCATTTATATCAGCCAGCATAGCTGTTTGGTCTTCTTTGCTCATCGTTAAGATGTTTTTAAATTCACTCATGGTTAATTCCAAACCTTAAAGCGGTGTCGCTTATAAAATTATGCGTGAAAATCAGTTACTGAAACTTTAACTTCAGCAACAATGCCTTTGCGAATTACAAAATCACCAAAACACTCGCCTTCATTCCGCTCACTTGCCCATTGGCCAATTAGCTTATCGAATGCGTCTAGGTATACGTCTTCGCCAACATTTTCTAAATACAGTTTTGGAATACGCGTGCCTTCACGGTTACCACCTAAGTACACGTTGTATTTTCCTGGACCTTTACCAACCAGACCCGCTTCTGCCAACATTGCGCGGCCACAGCCATTCGGACAACCCACAACACGCATAATGATGTTGTCATCGCTGATGCCGTGCTTAGCTAATAACGCTTCAGTTTTCTCAATTAAGCTTGGTAAATAACGCTCAGCTTCAGCCATCGCTAACGGACACGTTGGTAATGCCACACACGCCATTGAGTTTTTACGCTGCTCTGTATGGCTGTCATCAATCAGGCCATGGTTGCGAGCGATCTCTTCGATTACCGCTTTTTGATCAGCCGGAACACCTGCAATGATCAAGTTTTGGTTTGCAGTCATGCGGAAATCACCTTGGTGAATTTCAGCAATTTTACGGCAGCCTGTTTTAAGAGGTTGATTTGGGTAATCTAAAATACGACCACTTTGGATAAACAGCGTTAAGTGGTGCTTACCATCAATACCTTCAACCCAACCGATACGGTCACCACGGTGAGTGAACTCATACGGGCGGCTTTGCTCAAATTGAACACCGGCACGTTTTTCAACTTCTGCTTTAAATACATCAGAACCTACACGGTCAAGTGTGTACTTAGTTTTCGCATTTTTACGATTAGAGCGGTTACCCCAATCACGCTGTACAGATACCACGTGCTCAGCAATTTTCAACGTGTGCTCAAGTGGAATAAAACCAAAGTCATCTGCTTTACGAGGATACGTTGCGGTATCACCGTGAGTCATAGCAAGACCACCACCTACTAACACGTTAAAGCCAACTAACTTGCCGTTTTCTGCAATTGCTACAAAGTTTAAGTCGTTCGCATGCACATCCACTTCATTGTTCGGTGGAATTGTCACAGTGGTTTTAAACTTACGCGGTAAGTAAGTTGAACCTAAGATTGGCTCTTCTGTAGTTTCACTCTTTTCGCCATTTAACCAAATTTCAGCATACGCTTTGGTTTTTGGTAATAGGTGCTCAGAGATCTTCGCAGCCCACTCGTAAGCTTCTTGGTGCAGCTCGGATTCAACAGGGTTCGTTGTACATAATACGTTTCGGTTTACGTCGCCCGCCGTTGCAATTGAGTCAATGCCCACGCTATTAAGCATTTGGTGCATGCCTTTAATATTTGGCTTAAGCACACCATGGAACTGGAAAGTTTGACGCGTGGTTAAACGAATACTTCCATAACTGGTTTTCTCTTCAGCAAACTTATCAATTGCTAACCATTGCTCTGGCTTGATGATACCGCCAGGCATACGAGCACGTAACATTACGTTATGTAACGGCTCTAATTTTTGTTTAGCGCGCTCAGGGCGAATATCACGGTCATCTTGCTGGTACATGCCGTGGAAACGGATCAGTTGGAAGTTATCAGCAGTGAAACCACCTGTGATCTCGTCTTTTAAATCTTGCTCAATTGTGCCACGTAAAAAGTTACTTTCTCTTTTCAAACGCTCGTTATCAGAAAGCTTTACGTTTTTGTCTTGTTCGCTCATGGTATTTCCTAAATTTGTTACAGTGACGGCTGTTAGCTTTAAACGTGATTAGTACACGTCTTTCTGATAGCGATTTGCGCTACGTAAATCTTTTAAATATTGCTCAGCTTGTTCATCATCTTTGCCGCTATTTTCTTTGATAATGTCGACAAGCGCCTGATGAACATCTTTCGCCATACGGTTTGCATCACCACAGATATAGAAATGAGCACCCGCTTCTAACCAAGCAAATACTTCTTGGCTGTTTTTGCGAAGTTTGTCTTGAACATATACTTTTTCCGCTTGGTCACGGCTAAACGCCACATCCACTTTTGTCAGTAAACCTGACTTCAAGTAACCTTGAATTTCTACTTGATATAAAAAGTCTTGAGTAAAGTGTGGGTTACCAAAGAATAACCAGTTTTTACCACTTGCTTCACGAGCATCACGCTCTTGTAAAAACGCACGGAATGGTGCAATACCCGTACCCGGACCTACCATGATAATTGGCGTTTCATCATTAGCCGGTAAACGGAAATTATCGTTATGCTCGCTAAATACTTTTACTTTGCAGCCTTCTTCAGCACGACGTGCTAAATAGCCAGAACAACCACCTAAATGCTCGCTACCGAATGCATCAAACTCAACCAGACCCACAGTTAAGTGAACTTCTTCTTCAACTTCAGCTTGGCTAGATGCAATCGAATATAAACGAGCTTGTAGCTTACGTAAGCAGTCTACTAAGGTTTGTGCTTCAAGCTGAGCTGGGTTTTGACGAATAATATCGAAGATTTGGCGAGGTTCGATGTACTCACGCATTGCCGCTTTATCTTCAACTAACTTTAATAAATCAGGGTTGCCAGTTGCTGTTGCGTATTTTTCAACAAAGCCTGGGTATGACTGAGTTAATTCTAATTTTTCGATTAATGCATCACGAACACTTAGTTCTTCGTCGCCAAGTTTAACCGTGCTAGATGCATCGATTTGTGTAAGCGTAAGTACTTCATCAACAAGCGCTTCGTCATTTAAGAAGTAAACGCCTAGCGAATCACCCGGTGTATAGGTAATGTCTGAACCTTCTAATGAGATTTCAACATGACGCACATCTTTGGTTGAATCACGACCGGTAATTTTTTGCACAACACTTAGTTCTGCAGCAAATGGGTTTTGCTTGGTGTATTGGCTTGCTGCTGGTGCCGCTGCACCAAATGGCATGGCCACAACTTGACCACCACTTGCTTGTTGCTGCGCTTTAAGATCAGGCTCAAACGCATCAAGTGCACCATCAATCCACTTAGCTGCTTCATCATCGTAATCAACGTCTAGGTCAGCACGCTGGAAAATAGTTTCTGCGCCAAGCTTGTTAAAACGCTCTTCAAAATCTTTTGCTGTTTGGCAGAAGAACTCGTAGCTTGAATCACCTAAGCCAATCACAGCCACTTTAACACCATCTAGTTTAGGTGCTTTTTTAGTTGTTAAGAATTCATGAAGGCTTTCAGCGTCTTCTGGTGGCTCACCCTCACCGTAGGTTGAAACAACAACCGTGATAAACTTTTCTTTTTTCAGGGCTGTTGGTTTGTAGTCAGCCATGTTTACTAGCTTAACAGTTAGACCGCGCGACTCTGCCTGCTCTTTTAACTTGCTCGCCACGCCTTTTGCGTTACCCGTTTGCGAGCCGTATAAAATAGTTAGCGGCGGTGCATCACCTGCAGCTGGAGTGGCAGCAACACCACCGGTTAATGCACCTGCGTTGGCATTCGCAGCTAAGTAACCACTTACCCACGCTTGCTGAATTGGATTAAGTTCAGCCACTAAGCCTTGCAGCTTCTGTACTTGCTCTTGCGATAGCGGGCTCGCCGCTGCATTTAGTTGACTTAACAACATGAATTTATTCCTCGTAACCCTGAAAAGTTAACTGCGAAACGAACTTGCTACTGTCATTTCGCGAACAATTTTTTCGACTTTAAAGACCCAATAGAAATGCTTTAAAGGTTTATCTGAGCGTGAAGAATAACGAGGTCTGAGACGATTAAAAAAGAATAGAATCTGCTTTGATATTCCATTTAGTTATTAATTTAGTATTTATCCAAAAAAAACATGTTAAAAGCAAAAATTCCCAAATAAGAAACCTTTATTAATTAACATTATTGCAACATAAGCCAATTAGCCTATACTCGCTGTGTTCATTTTGAGAACAGCAAAAACTATTAAAATATAAAAAGGAAAATACAATGTCACACGGGACATGTAAAAAATATATGCTAGCCAGTAGCTTACTTTGTTTAGCAAGTTCAGCATTGGCAAATGTTAGTAACGCCGACTTCGAAAGCTGGTCAGCAAATACCCCTGCAAGCTGGAGCACTATTGATAGCGGTATTAGTCTTAGCGCTAATACTAATGTGGTTTACTCAGGTAATTACTCAGCACAAGTCGTGGTTAATACTGGCACCCAAAGTAATACCGATTTACAACAATTAGTAGAGGTAGTGGCGGGTGAAAGTTATGAGTTTTCTGCTTGGGTTTACCATACAGAAGGTGGCGTAAAAGCTCGCTTAGTAGTTGATGGCTATCAAGGTTATTCTAACTCAGCATTAACCAATCAATGGCAACAAATCAGTTATCAGTACACAGCCTCTGCGACCACATCAATTAATGTTGGCCTGCGCTTTTACGATGTAACTGGTTTTGATGGCAGCGAAGTCGTTTATGTAGATAACTTTGCACCAAACACAGACTCAACTCCACCACCTACGGGCAGCTGCGCCGATAACCAAGTGTCTTTAACCCTCACTACCGATAATTATGGGGAAGAAACCAGTTGGCAAATCACCAATAGCCAAGGTAGTGCAGTAGCATCAGGCGGCAGCTATGCAGCAAATACTCAATACAGTGAGCAAGCATGCTTAACTGATGGTGACTATACCTTTACTATTTTTGATAGCTATGGTGATGGCATATGCTGCTCTTACGGTAACGGTAGCTATAGCCTTTCGTTCGGTCAAACAGTACTTGCCAGTGGTGCAAGCTTCCAAAGCTCAGAAGCTACGCCGTTTAGTTTGGGTGATAGCTCAGGCGGCAGTGACGGGGGTGGTACAACCCCAACAGAGCCAACGGGATACTATGTTACAACGCAAGGCCTTAGTGGTTATGCACTGAAAACAGAGCTATACAACATAATTAAAGGTCACAACTCGCAGGGCTATTCCGCGATTTGGAGTTTTTATGATGTTGCTTCACGCGATAAGTATTTTGAAAACGACAACTCTATTTTAGACCGTTATTCAGAAAACCCTGCAGGCCAAGACAGCTACAACTATGTTGCTGTGAGCGACCAATGTGGTACATACAACAGCGAAGCAGATTGCTACAACCGTGAGCATTCTTTCCCGAAAAGTTGGTTTGGTGGAACAGTTGAGCCAATGAATTCAGACGTACATCACATTTTTGCCACTGATGGTTATGTCAATTCAAAACGCAGTAATTACCCATTTGGTGAAGTAGCTAGTGCAAGCTATACCTCTAGTAACGGCAGTAAATTAGGCAGCGCTGCTAGCACATTAAATTACTCAGGAACGGTTTTTGAACCTATCGATGAGTTTAAAGGTGACTTTGCAAGAGCGTATTTCTATATGGCAACACGCTATGAAAACGTGATTGGCTCATGGCAAAACAACACAACTTACAGTAACGCTGTACTGAATGGTTCATCTAATCAGGTTTTTGAGAGCTGGGTCGTTGCTATGTTATTAAAGTGGCATAACGAGGATCCCGTTAGCCAATTAGAGCTTGACCGTAACCAAGCCGCTTATGAACATCAAGGTAACCGCAACCCATTTGTGGATCACCCAGAATTTGTAGAAATGATTTGGTAACTTCGTTAAGTCAAGGCACTTAGTTTCGGCTAAGTGCCTTTTTATACGATAAAACATGACTTAAGCCTCATTAGGGTTTAACTGCTCAACAAGACGAATGTCATGTAACAAATGGTTATGCCTTACCGACAAAGTATTTTCTGCTGTTGGCTGTATTTTATAACCGAGTTGCTGTAAAACCAGTGTAAATAGGGCGGCATGTTGGTAATGCGTAGACTGCCCATTTAATTCAAACTCTTTGATTACATTATGAGCATAACTAGAACTATTTTGTAATGACTGCCAAATACGTGTTTGTACTTGAGAAATCTGCATCACTGATGTGTGGTAGCAATTGATTTGTAGGCTTAATAAATAGTTTTCAAGTGAGCTCATAGCGATATCCATTACAAAAAACGCTACTTTAAAAGCTCAAGTTAAGTTGAGGTAAAGTGTTTTGTTATTACTTTTTACTCCACTTATTCATTATATCTTTAAATAGTTTTGCTTCTTTATCTTCACAGGGTCTGGGCGATCCACTTGGCACTCCAGATTTACCAAACACCGAATTAAAATCTATGCCGTAACACATGCCATTTAGCACCTCGATACGCTTGCTGCCATCGCCGTTTTGCCAAACGACAGTTGCTTTATCAGAGACGGTTAATTGTGCGGGCACTGTAACCCTGCCTGCGGGGCTATTACTAATCGTCGCTTCACCCTGCCCAAACAAAGACTCATTAGCAGAACCATTTTCAAAATTAAGCTGTGGGATTGGTGCATAAGGGTTGAGCTTTTTAAAAGGCTCTTCGGCTATTTTTGAATTCTCAGCTGTCTGAATAGGCTTTACAACCTCAGAGGTAGCTTTTTTGGGTTCGTCTATTGTGGGATTAACTGTATTAGAATCACTTATCTGCCCAGAGCTACTCTGCGAAGTTTCTTCGTTTTTTGGCAAAGAATTAACCTCATCAGGCATTCCTTCTGTTTGCTCAGGTGAAGGTTTTTCTTGGATTTTCTGCAAACTAGGTAACGAAGTTAAATCAACACTCACATACGCGTTGATTACTTTTGGCGGTTCAGCGACTGCGGGGAGTTTCACAAACTTTCCATATCGAGTAAATAACAGCAACAAAACAGCATGTAACGAAATTGAGATGATCCATGCTTTGTAATTCCCTTTTAACACCCTAGCGCCTCGTTTTATTTTTAAGAGTGCTAAATGAGTGAATTAGTTCATAGGAAAGTTGCGAGTTGCGAGTTTGCGAGTTTGCGAGTTGCGAGTTGCGAGTTGCGAGTTGCGAGTTAGCGAGGGTAAAGGTTCTAGGTTCTAGGTTCTAGTTCAAGCATAACCTTGGGAATGCTTTATGATAGTTGGGTTTCGCTGCGCTCAAACCAACCTACCCGAAGAATGAACAGGGCAAATGCTGAGTGAGACACCACACTAACCAACCCCACTCTTCTAATCTGACGTCTGAAAGCTGATAGCTCTATTTACGTTGGGTTTCGCTGCGTTCAAACTAACCTACCCGAAGAATGAACAGGCCGAATGCTGAGTGAGACACCACACTAAACAACCCCATCAGTCTAATCTGACGTCTGAAAGCTGACAGCTGACAGCTGACAGCTGACAGCTTTTCTTCACCCATAAAAAAACCCGAGACTAAGCTCGGGTTTTTCTTAATGCTTAATGCATTACTATAGTTGATTACTCAACGATAGTTGCAACAACACCAGCACCAACTGTACGGCCACCTTCACGGATAGCGAAGCGTAAACCTTCG